>JBFHVZ010000150.1:0-10027 GCA_041589295.1 Pseudomonadales bacterium | reverse complement strand
TCGCCATAGGAATCGTTATGAAATCGCTTTATTTATCTATTCTTTCTTCTGCACTGATTTGTTTAACCGCTTGCTCCGGCCCCAGCTACAAACCTTTTAATTATCAGTATCAAGCCCCTGCCGAGTACAAGGACTTAGGCCCAGAACATCGCACCATTGCCATTCAATTAAGTGGTGAAGAATTAGGCCGTCCACTTGCCGAGTTCAAGCACCCGCTACCTTCATTACAATGGACCGACCAATATCAACAAGCAGATATTCTAGTAAACCTAAAAGTTGAAGAGACCAAGGTTTACAAAGACGTGTTGAATGAAAATGTCGATGAAATCATTAACAGCAATGGCAAAAAGGAACGCACAACCACGTACGTTTATCCCGGTGTGATTCAGACGGCATTTACTGTAAACATTACAGATAACAAACTGAGTAAGTCCGTTGCCGCGTTGGATACTAAATACGAGACAGAAATTTCCGGCAGCCCTCAGCGCACAGAAGCCGCAGCGGAATCCTCGCTTGCGCTAACTGCACGAGTTAAAAAAGCCGATAGCCGTAAAGATGCTCTGTCCAGCATTCACTATCAGTTAACGCGCTTACTAGATGTTATGTTTACCGAGCATACGAAAGAAATCACCTTCGAGATTCCCCATAGCGATGATGATGAGCCACGCCTAGCCAATGCGTTTGCTATTTTAACCACCAAACCTAATAAAAATGGTGCACGCGAAGCACTTAAAATTTACCAAGCCATTGGCACACAAAACAAAGATAAATATGGCGAAGAAAACAAGGCGCTTAACCAAGGCGTTCATGCTGGCTTAGCCGCTTGTTATTACATTCTTGGAAATGTAGACGCTTACCAATCCCACTTGGCAGAAGCAGAAAAAGACCGCTGGATTAAATCGTCTGTTACTACGTCCACGGCGTTTTAATTCGACTAAGTATTTACAAACAAAAAAACGGGTGTTGATAATATCAACACCCGTTTTTTATTTTCATTTATTGCTACACAGAACCGTTTTTTATCACCCAAGTGTGACTGGAGACTTAAAGCCTTCTGGTTTAATGGCCAGTACCGAACACTGTACCTGTTCAAGAATAGACTCAGCCGTATTACCAATAATCAAGCCCGGTATACCTGTTCGGGCAACTGTACCCATAACAACCAAATCAATTTTAAGTTTTTTGGTTAGTGCGGGTATTTCGTCTGTAGGTTGACCTTTGATGAGATGCGATTTGTAATCCAAAAACTTCAATGCGTCTTTATCCAAACGACGTTTCATCCCTTGCACCAAAGCATCTAAGCGATCGGAACATTCGTTTTGGGTTTGCTCCACATAATTATCCACGCTTTTTTCAGGCATGGTTGAAAATGCACCGTGCCGCAAAAAATCTTCACCGTAAGCATCCCACACACTGCCGATATTGAGCTTGGCTGTATTGGCAATGGCCAGAGCCACCGAGTGATCTAAAACCTTCTCGTTTAGTTTTTCCTGTACTCGCTCGCGCCCCCAGTCTTGGTCGGCATCGTTCACGTCTATGGTAGAAAGAATCTGTTTAAATGGACCAGTGTGTTGCGTTTTAACCATCAACACTGGACAGGGACATTTACGCATTAGGTGCATGTCGTTACTACCAAACAGCCTGTGCGTCCAACTTGGGTTATCGCTGCATTTGATGACCAAATCAAACCCTTGCGATAACACCTGACGAATCACTTCTAAAAACTGAGTGCCCTGTGCGAATAAAATTTGGTTAATTTTTTCAGGTTCGGGCACTTGAGCTTGGATGATTTTATCCATGGCTTCTCGCGCCATGACTTCAAGCTGTTTAGGGTCATCAATACTTGTGGCGTCAGACTTAAACAAGTTCATCAAAGACTTGCTGCTCTCAAGCACATAAATCACGGACAGCTTAGCTTGGTTTTGCTCGGCCAGCAGCACCGCTTGTTCCAGCGCATTGCCACATTGCGTATTTGGATCAATAACACATAGGATATTCTGAAAACGTTTCATGTAATTCTCCTGTAATGACTACAGCTCGTGAGCCTAAGTACGAACCTGCCATGCTTGTTGCAAACAAGCGAAGGCTTCCTTAGCGGTATCGACAATGGTAAACAAGGATAAGTCATCTTGACTGATGACGCCCTCCTCCACAAGGTACTGCCAGTTAATTAAAGTATTCCAATATTGCTTCCCGACTAATACGACTGGCACGGACTGGATTTTTTGCGTTTGAATCAGGGTTAAGGTTTCAAACAACTCATCTAACGTGCCAAAACCTCCGGGAAAGGCAACGAGTCCTTTGGCCCGTTTTAAAAAATGCATTTTACGAATAGCAAAGTAGTGAAACTGAAAGCACAACTCTGGGCTAATGTAAGGATTTGGCTTTTGCTCAAACGGCAGCACGATATTCAACCCTATGGTTTTGCCACCGCATTCTTGCGCACCTCGATTAGCCGCTTCCATCACACCTGGCCCGCCGCCCGTTACGACGACATATTCATTGCCACCTGCAGTCAGTGACAATTGGGTTATTTCTTTAGATAACGCTTGTGCTTGTTCATAAAAGTAAACATTTTTAGCTGCTCGTTCTGAATAGCGCTTTGCCTGCTTCGGGTCTGCCAACGCTTCGGGCGAAGGAAAACGTGCACCACCGAAAATGACCACGGTGGACTG
The DNA here is from genome assembly GCA_041589295.1 of Pseudomonadales bacterium. Classification (GTDB taxonomy): domain Bacteria; phylum Pseudomonadota; class Gammaproteobacteria; order Pseudomonadales; family Oceanobacteraceae; genus Bermanella. Next base: position 7,352 of record JBFHVZ010000150.1, on the reverse strand, counting down.
GATGTCGTTCTCCTCCATGACGAGATCGGGCTTCAACCATTCTAACTGTAAGCGTACCGCTCGCAGTTCATCGCGCAACAAAAAGTCATCATCTGCGTAAGCCAGTTTGTAGCTGTCATTTTCTGGCTGACAATCTCGCGCGAGCGCAAGATCGTCAGCAGCTGAAGGAAACGGGCTATTACTGCCTTGGTATTTAGGTGAATCAGTCATAACCTACACTTAAAATGTAATGGATTGGCCCAGCGTTGGAATATGCGCCTGCCAACCTTTTTGCGCCACAGCTTCTTTTAACGCTTGCTTGGCATCGGCTTCACCGTGCACTAAATACAGCTTTGGTTTATCACCAGTAAAGTTATCCAACCATTCTATTAACTGGCTTTGACTGGCGTGGGCAGAGAAACCACCCAGTGTGTGTATCTGTGCTTTTACGGCAATGTCTTCACCGGCAATGTGATAATTTTTTGCACCGTCAATTAAAGCTCGCCCCGGTGTGCCCACAGCTTGGTAACCCACAAACACCACATGAGATTGGCGACGCCATAGGTTATGTTTTAAATGGTGACGAATGCGTCCACCGTTACACATGCCACTGCCTGCAATAATAATCGCGCCTTGCACTACTCGGTTAAGCGCCATGGACTCATCGGTACTGGTTGAATACTTTAAGTTTGGCAAAAACGAATGCAGACTTTTAACTGCGTGAGGATGACGACTTCTTTCATGTCGGTCTTTCTTGGCTGGTTGCGATTCTATGGTGGCACGATCTTCATCGTTATAGACGTCTTGGTAACGGTGATAGATTTCAGTGACTGCGATGGCCATGGGGCTATCTAAATAAATCACATGATTGTGCAACTTGCCTTTTTGATACAACTCCCCTAAACGAAAAATGACTTCCTGCGTACGACCTACGGCAAACGACGGAATTAAAATATTGCCGCCATTTTTTAGTGACTCATCTATCACTTGCTCAAATTCATCCAGAGTATCATCCATGGATTTATGCTCACGATCACCATAGGTTGACTCCAGCAACAGTACATCCGCACTTTCAATGGCGTCAGGGTCACGTAACAGAGCTGCTTGTGAGTTACCTAAATCACCCGAGAAGACGAGCTTTTTCTCGCGGCCAGATTCATCGATAAACAATTCTACAATGGCGGAGCCGAGAATATGACCCGCATCCGAAAACTTAAGTTCAACATCTTGCGTGATGGCAATACGGCTGTAGTAGCGCACGCCTTGGCATAGCGTGAGCACTTCATCCACATCGGCCTCGACATACAGCGGGTCTATCTCCGCTTTGCCTGCACGACGGCGTTTTTTGTTTTCCCATTCCGCATCGCGCTCTTGCAACGAAGCGGCGTCTTTTAACAACACCTCGATTAAGTCCAAGGTGGGGCGTGTCATATAAATGGGGACGTTGACGCCGTAACCCGGCAATAGTGGCAAGCGCCCAGAATGATCTAGGTGCGCGTGGGACAGCACGACTGCGTCAATTTCAGAAATACTAAACGGCAACGGTTTTAGGTTTGCCTCTTCCTCTTCTCTACGACCTTGAAACAAACCACAGTCCAGCAATATTTTGCTGTGCTGAGTTTCCAGCAAGTACATGGAACCGGTTACACCTTCGATGGCGCCGTAAAATGTTAATTTAGCCATAATCTTGTCCTACTACTTGTTCGGTGAATTCGAGTTATCTGGTTTCGCGTTAGCTGACTGGGCGTTTTGTTCTTCGACTTGTTCTTCGGCTAGTACTTCGCTTTCGTTAAACGCTTGTTGAGCGCCCGTATCTGAAGATGTGTCTAGTGACGTATCAGAGTTATGCTCTTGATTTAAATAATCATGGATATACAGCAAGCGTTTAATTGCCTTAGCCCAGTTCTGCGCGATTTTTAGGGTTTCCGCCAAGTAGGCTATGTATTCAGCCAAATGTCCGATAGGAATTTGAGCCTTGGTAGCTTCAAAGATCAGCGCCGATTTTAATTGGTCGTGATCTTGTTGCAGTTGCGATAGCAGGTTAACTAAACCTTCTTCATCCAATGCTGCCAAGTCACTTGTTGACTCTAGTAACCTATGGATATCCGCAAAGAAGCGCAGTACATCACCACTGCAAACATCGTCTTGCAGTAAACCATCATTGCGCAGTGCATGCGCCAGTTTTTCGCAGCTTCCTGCACAGGTTAAAAAGTACTGCTCGACCCGCATGAGCATGGTGAGTTGTTTGGTGGTTTCTTCTGATAACGCATTACGCTCAATGTTCACAATAAACCGCGCCACTTCTGCCGACAGCGTGCGGATGATGTGAGCGTCGCTTTGAATAATCGCCAACTTATCGTTTTGGGTATCAACGGTTTGTGCGTATAAATCGCTGACCTTTTGTTTGATTTCGTTTAGCTCCAACATTAATGCGTTAACGGCTAGCACAGGTGTTTGCGCCACTGTGTTATCCAAAAAGCGCGGTTTGGAAATCATTTCTTCACGGGTTTTAAAACGGGTTTCCAAAAAATCAGCTAAGCGGGTATTAAGCGGATAAATCAACAGCACACCCATAACATTAAACACGGTATGAAACAGAGCTAACGACAACGCCACATCAGCATCCATACTAAAAAACTGTTCGAATACTGCGATAAACCAAAACATGGCGGGCAATAGCACTAACGCCACCATGCCTGTGCCAATATTGAAAATGACCTGCGCGGCTGCCAATCGCTTAGCACTTGAGGTCGCGCCAATGGATGCCAGCGCGGCGGTGGATGTGGTTCCCACGTTAGCTCCGATCACCATGGCACCGGCTGCGTATAAGCCCACGAGCCCACTGCTGGCTGCGGTAATCGTTAACGCAATGGACGCACTGGAAGACTGCGTCAATATGGTCATGACAATGCCAATCAGTAAAAAGACAAAAATACCGCTAATGCCTTCGGCGGTAATCTTGCTCATATCAAAGGTCGCGACGATGCCTTCGAAAGCGGTTTTTAATACATCAATGCCCACAAAGAACAAACCAAACCCGACTAAGGCTAGACCTACCGAAGCCGCACGTCCTTCTTTGTTTATTAAACGCAATATCATGCCCACACCGATTAACGGTAAGGCAAAAGCTTGTACGTTAAATTTAAAACCAATGAGTGCGACCAACCAACCGGTCATGGTGGTGCCAATGTTCGCGCCGTAAATAATTCCCAGCGCTTGCCGCATTTGAATAAGACCCGCATTGACAAAACCCAGCGATGCCACGGTGACCGCGCTAGATGATTGCACAATGGCAGTCATAAACATGCCCGAAAAAATACCGTGCAGTGGCGTTCGGCTCCACTTAGAAAGCAATTGCCGCAGCGCCGAACCGGCCGCTAATTTCAGACCGTCGGTCATCATACCCACGGCTAGAAGAAACAAACCTAGCCCACCTAATACCGAACCGGCTAACAACAGGTAATCTAAAAAATTGTTCAACACAACTCCTTAAGGTGATGCCAATTTAAAAGGGCCAAACCCAATTATTAATTTCGGGTTTGTCTATGCCGTGCTCGTGCGCATACTGCTGACAAGCAATTTGTTCATCACGATAGCGCTGTTTGGCGTGAGCCCCTTTAACTTGTAAATGTTCAACACGATCAATCACATCCATGGCTAAACTAAAGCGGTCAATGCCGTTAATGATGGCCAGCTCCAACGGCGTGTTGATATTGCCGCGCTCAACGTAACCGCGCACGTGCAGGTTGTTGTGATTTGTGCGGCGATACGCCAGTCGATGAATCAACCATGGATAACCATGAAAGTTGAAAATAATCGGCTTGTCCTTGGTGAATAGGCTATCGAAATCACGGTCGGACAAACCATGGGGGTGTTCGCTTTCTGGTGACAAGCGATACAAGTCCACTAAATTGATAAAGCGAATTTTCAAATCGGGAAAATCATTGCGCAACATAGCAGTGGCCGCTAACGCTTCTTTTGTTGGCACGTCACCACAACCCACCATGACCACATCCGGTTCTTGGCCTTCGTCGTTGCTGGCCCAATCCCAAATACCTACGCCTTTGGTGCAATGTTTAATGGCGCTGTCCATGTCAAGGTATTGCATGTGCGATTGTTTATCACACACGATGACATTGATGTCGTCATGGCTACGCAAACAATGATCAGCCGTAGATAACAAACAGTTCACATCGGGCGGTAAATAAATGCGCGTGACCTGCGGGCTTTTGTTTACAACCAAATCCAAAAAGCCGGGGTCTTGGTGAGTAAAACCATTGTGATCCTGACGCCACACGGTGGAGGTAATCAGCAAATTGATCGAAGACACAGGCGCACGCCATGGCAATGTACCTGACATTTCTAACCACTTCGCATGTTGGTTAAACATGGAATCAATAACGTGAACAAAGGCTTCATAGGTGGCGAAGAAACCATGACGGCCAGTCAGCACATACCCTTCAAACCAACCTTGTAATGTGTGTTCAGACAACATTTCTAGCACACGTCCGTCTGGGCTTAGCTGACCGCCTTGGGCATCACTTTCGTGATAGTCCGCCAGCCAGAGTTTTTTACTGACTTCGTAAATAGCATCCAACTTATTGGAGCTGTTTTCGTCCGGCCCAAACACACGAAAGTTATTGCTATTAGTCGCCATAATGTCGCGCAGCATTTGACCCAAGGGTTGGGTGTTCATGGCATGGGTGGTGGCAGGTTTATGAATCTTTGCGGCGTATTTGCGAAAGTCTGGCATGTTCAACGCTTTACGAATAAGTCCACCGTTGGCGTGTAGATTCGCGCTCATACGACGCTGGCCTTTAGGGGCAAGCGCTTTTAACTCTGGCAGCAGTTCGCCATTGGCGTTAAACAAATCCTGCGGTTGATAACTGCGTAGCCAAGCTTCCAGCTGAGTTAAGTGCTCGGGCAATTCTTTTACGTCTTTCAGCGGTACTTGGTGTGCGCGCCAGTTCCCTTCCACAGGCTTGTCATCGACGATTTTGGGGCCAGTCCAACCTTTTGGCGAACGCAAAATGATCATGGGCCATTTCACGCGGGTGGCCACACCGGATTGACGAGCCTGAGTTTGTGCTTGGCGAATTTCGGACAGACACTGCTCCATCACTTCGGCCATACGCTTGTGCATATAAACCGGATCATCACCTTCGACAAAATGAGGCGTCCAACCATAACCACTAAACAGGGCTTCAAGCTCTTCGTGAGAAATACGCGACAGCAACGTTGGGTTGTTAATTTTGTAGCCGTTTAAATGCAAAATCGGCAGCACCGCACCGTCGCGAATGGGATTTAAAAATTTATTGGAATGCCACGACGTAGCCAACGGTCCTGTCTCGGCTTCGCCATCACCCACAGCCACCGTCACAATTAAATCTGGGTTATCGAACGCTGCACCAAACGCGTGGGAAATGCTGTAACCCAGTTCGCCACCCTCGTGAATAGAACCCGGTAATTCGGGGGTACAATGACTACCAATACCGCCGGGAAACGAAAACTGTTTAAACAGTTTTTGCATACCCGTTAGGTCTTCGCTGACTTCTGGATAAATTTCGGAATAGGTCCCTTCTAAATAAACTGGGGCAATCACGCCGGGCGCACCGTGGCCCGGCCCTGCTAAAAAGATCGCATTAAGGTCATGGGCTTGAATCAAACGGTTCATGTGCACATACATAAACGACAACCCCGGACTTGCGCCCCAGTGTCCTAATAAGCGTTGCTTTAAATGTTCTTTGCTTAACGGGTTTTGCAGCAATGGATTATCACGTAAGTAAATCATGCCCGCTGCTAAGTAGTTACACGCAGACCAGTAGCGATGCATCAATTCCAATTGTTCATCACTGATGCTCACCATGGCATGGTCGCTTGTTGTTACCGACGTCTTCGTCATGTCGTCATCCTAAATGTTTTAAAAATCTATAATTCGTTTTTAACTAAACCAGCTTATTGCTTTCGCTGGTGATGCCAGTTTGTTCGTCATCATTTTGTGAAAAGTAACTGACCGTGGTGCAAGCCACGACATCCCCTAACACATTGACCGAGGTGCGGCACATATCCAGAATGCGATCCACACCTAAAATTAAGGCCACGCCTGCGGCGGGAATACCTACGCCTTCAAGCACCATGCTTAAAATAATAATGCCCGCCCCCGGTGTAGCCGGAGAACCGATGGACGCGGCCACCGCCATGGTGACCACAAACACATAATTAGAAAGACTTAAATCCACATTAAACACTTGCGCTAAAAACACCGTAGCCACGCCTTGATAAAGCGCCGTGCCCGTCATGTTGATGGTGGCACCCAGAGGTACTAAAAAGCGCGCCACTTCGGGTTTCACTTTTAAACTGTCTTCCGTCACTTTTAAGGTAATGGGCATCACCGCTGCCGAACTGCTGGTAGAAAACGCCAGCAACAATAATTCGCGCACACTGGAAAAGAACTCCCAAAGGGATTTACGCACCGTGATTTTCGCCACCAAAAAGTAAAGCGCCGCCACGCACAACAAGCCCAGCAAGACGGTCAGTACATACACCGCCATACCGCCGAGCACTTCTAACCCAAGATTCGCAACTAAACGTGTGATCAAACCGAAAACGGCGTAAGGCGCAAGCAACATGGCCCAAGACACAATGCGTAAGCTGACTTCTTGCAACGCACCCAACAAATCAAATAACGGCTTAGACTGTGACGCAGGAATGGCCAGCATGGCCGCACCCAATACGGCCGCAAATAAAATCACTTGCAGCATTTCGCCAGACGCCATGGAGGCCAGCGGATTTTTAGGAATCAGGGCCGAAACTTTATTGGGCAGCTCAGATGCTTCAGGGAAACCTTTGGCCACGGTTTCAGTAGCAACAACAGTGGCAGGGTCTACCAATGCACCTGCGTCGACAAAACTACCGGGTTGAATTTGCAGCGCGAGCAAAATACCAATGCTTGCAGCGATTGCGGTTGATGCAACGATAAAAATAATCGCAATGGTGCCGCTTTTTTTCATGGCCTGTGGATTATTGTTTGCTGCCAAGCCACGCACAATAGACGCTACCACTAACGGCACCACAATCATTTGAATAATCGCGAGGAACACTTGTCCGGGTAACGCCAACCAAGCGGTGATGGTTTTTACCGTGCCCGCGCTCAGCAGGGCCATATCTGGCCCTAACAAAATCCCCGCAAATACCCCCAACACCAAGGCAATAATGACTTTTAACCACAAGCGTCCGCTGATCAGTGTGTCTAATTGTTTCGCCAATCCTTTTAGCGAAGTCGTAAAGGTTTGTTGCATGACTATTCGGCCTTATTGTCGATTTCTGCTTTGCCGTTCCATCGCGACAAATTAAAACTAGGAAGCTGTATTACC
>JBFHVZ010000149.1:0-10029 GCA_041589295.1 Pseudomonadales bacterium | reverse complement strand
GCAGGAGCCAGTAAAAATATCTCAATTGACACTTCAATCGTAAACGGCGTTTTAGATCTTGAGTTAATCTTTAATGTTGATCTAGAAGGGTTCTCCTGCGTCGCTACACTTGACGGAGCCGATGCAGAATACTTTCCATGTGAAACCTTACTTGAAGACAACCTTGAGAATCAAACGCTGCTAACAGTCGATTCTTTTTCAGGCGACCCTCTTATTAGTAATTTTATTCACAACGCTGCAGCCAGCAACTTAACGTTTAAAGCCAACTCAGTTTTTGACGAAGCTAGGATCGGCAGCTATCAAGACACCTATACAGTATATGGAAGCCCGTCTATCGCAACTGTTGACTTAAATACCCAAAATGCTGCGGCACAAATTACCTATGATATTTCATCAGAAGATGTGTATGAGGTCATTTGCTTAGACACACTAGGAGCAAGTATTGAATGCGAAGTCCGCTGGTACCGCTATAAAAATGGTGAGCGGACTACCATTTTCTGGGGCTCTAACGAACTTCTTGAATCTGAAGATCGACCTACTTGGATGAATAAGAAACTTTATATTCCAGATTTTAACGAAACGGAAGGCCGAGCTTTTGTCTGGGAAGAGGGTTTAGGTGACTACGAACCAACAGTGGATCACAATCTTAAAACAATTACCTTCCACCTAGACGAAATTCCTATGTAGTAAAATTCACAGCGTAATCACAGTCCACCTGTGATTACGCTGGTTATATCAACCTTCACATACGTGCCAAAAGCTTCAACTATTTTCATACTGATGGTTTTCGGATCACCATCATGCGTAGCTCAGACATATCTTCCATTGCCCAACGAATGCCTTCGCGGCCAAGACCGCTGTCTTTAACGCCGCCATAAGGCATGTGATCCACCCGCCAGCTCGGCACATCGCCAATGACCACACCACCCACGTCCAGCTCATCCCACGCTTTTTGGGCTTTATAAAGATCACGGGTGAAGATGCCCGCCTGCAAACCATAGCGGCTGGCGTTAATGCGTTGCAGCACTTCATCAAAATCATTAAACGGCTCTAATACAGCCACAGGGCCGAAGGCTTCTTCTGCGCATAACGGCAAGTCCCTATTTACGTTTTCCAATAAGGTAGCTTGCAACATGTTGCCCTGACGCTCGCCGCCGCACAGCAAAGTCGCCCCTTGCTCGAGGGCTTGGTTTATCCAACCGTGTAAGCGGCTGGCTTCGGCTTCGCTGATCATGGGGCCTATAAAGGTTTCTGGGTCTTTCGGGTCGCCGCACTTGAGCTGCTGTGTGGCCGCCACCAACTTGGCTTTGAAGGCGTTATAGATGGTGCTGTGCACATACAAGCGCTGTACGCCAATGCAGCTCTGCCCGCTTTGATAAAACGCGCCGATGACCACCCGCGCCACGGCGTCGTCTAAGTCCCAGTCTTGATCCACCACACAGGCGGCGTTGCCGCCCAGTTCCAAAATCACAGGCTTTTTCCCTGCGCGGGCTTTTAAGTCCCAACCCACTTGGGGCGAACCGGTAAAACTCAACAACTTTAGGCGATCATCTTCGGTGAGCAAATCCGCACTGTCGCGGGTGCACGGCAAAATGGAAAACGCACCCTTGGGCAGCTGGGTTTCAGCTAACACTTCGCCGATTAAAAGTGCGCCGATGGGTGTGTAACTGGCAGGCTTTAAAATAAATGGGCAGCCCGCCGCGATGGCTGGCGCAACTTTGTGTGCAGCCAAATTCAATGGAAAGTTAAACGGACTAATAAACGCACAGGGGCCAATGGGCACGCGCTTAGTCATACCCTGATAGCCCTTGGCGCGAGGACTGATATCCAACGGTAGGGTTTCGCCATACTGACGCCCGCATTCTTGCGCGGCGATTTTGAAGGTGTCGATCAGTCGCTCCACCTCGCCTTGGGCATCCTTGATGGGTTTACCCGCTTCGACGCACAGTGCATAAGCCAGCTCATCACGACGTTGCTGAAAGCGGTTGACGCAGTGTTCGAGCACTTCGCGCCGTTCGTACACGGTGAGTGCCGCCATGGCCGGTGTTGCTTCGACCGCTGCTTGAATGGCTTGCTCTAGTACAGATTCGTCCGCCAAGGCCACACGACAGGCCTGTTCGCCGGAATACTTGTCGTAGACGGCAAGGCCATCGTTAGCAAACACGGCCTCGTTAGCTAGGTAATAAGGGTACTGGGCCTTCAATGCATGCTCGCTCACGGCTGCCCTCCTAATTGCATTCTCAATTGTCGCAAAGCATAGCAAGACAACCCTGACGAATCACTGCGCTGCAAATTTTCTCGTTCTGCTCAATCTACGACTATGCTTAGTATGATCATCAGTCACAGCCTACTGATGCGCCCCAATAACAAATGCAATGATCGGGACCCCCATGAAGTGGCGCGACTTAAGCCTGACACAAAAACTTGTTTTACCCATAGTGACCGTGGGCGGTTTGATGCTCATGTTGTCCATTATGCAGGTGTTGACCCTCAACACACTCGCTAACAATTACGCCCACATCAACGAACACTACTTACCGGCCATCGACAAAGTCCTCAATGCAGACCGCGATTTTTATCAGGCGCAAATTGCTGAGCGCACGCTGGCATTAGGGGCCATGGATGCGACGGGTAGCAGCGACAACACCGTAGACGGCTTAAAACAAATTCATCAAGAGAATTTGCAACAAGTCAAAACCCGTGTGCAGTCTTTATTAGAGTTCAATCTCACAGATGACATCAAACAACAAACCCAGCAGTTCATTAGCGCTTTTGATGTTTACCTAGGGAAAACCGAAACATTGGTGAGAAAAGTCACCCAAGCACAAATCGCAACCGCCGAGGCCAGCGCTTTAAGCATGGGCGCGTTAAATCAAGAATTTGAATCGCTGCGAAACGTACTAGATCAAATAGGTGAAAAACTTAGCCAGCAAGCTGCCCAACTTCAACACCACAGTAACGAAGAGAAAACGTCTGCCTTAACCACCATCGCAGTGTTGCTATTAATTGCCATGAGTTTGGTTGTCGCACTGACACTGGTGTTCCCCAAACTCATCGTGCAGCCTGTCAACGCATTGCGACACGAAATTGATGAGCTGGCCAACGGCAAAGGAGACTTAACCCATCGCATGCCCGAAATGGGCAATGATGAAATCGGCAAACTGTCTCACAGTGTGAATCGATTAATCTCAGGCATGCAGGGATTGGTTAAACAAATACAACAAGCGGGCAAAGCCGTTGGCGAAGCGCGCGCCAGTTTGAAAAACGATTGCGATGCGAGCTTAACCGTCAGCAAGCAATACACTCAAGCCACGGAACTGGTGTCTTCGGCTAATCACCAAATGGGCGTCGCCATTGGCGAAATCGCGCAGCACACGCAAGAAGTTTCTGAACAAGCTAAAACATCCATTGGTACGGTGAAAACCGTATCAAATCAATTTGGTCGCGCCCGCACCGAAATCGAAGCACTGGCCGAAAACATCGACAGCGCTAGCTCGGTCATTGGCGTATTAGCCGACGAAACCACCAACATTGCATCGGTGCTGGGCGTCATTAAAGGCATTGCCGAACAGACCAACCTACTGGCGTTAAACGCAGCCATCGAAGCCGCTCGCGCCGGTGAACAAGGACGAGGCTTTGCCGTGGTGGCCGACGAAGTGCGCTCTCTCGCGAGCAAAACGCAACAATCTACCGAAGACATCAACGTCATGATTGAAAAGCTACGCAGCGGTGCAGATCGCGCGGTGGACTCCATGAAAGGCGCACAAGAAAAAGCCGGTAAAACCGTCGAATATTCGCAAGACTCCGAATCGCAAGTCCACGGCATCACCGCAGCACTGCAAGAAATGACAGATCACATCACACAAATTGCAGGTGCCGTCGAAGAACAAGCCAACGCCATCGCCGAAATTAATGACAACCTACAAACCACCCAAGCATTAAGTCGGCAAGGAGAAGCCAGCGCGCACTCAATGGGCGAAGCCGTATCCTCGCTTAATACGCAAGCCGAAAAATTGCGCAGCTTAATTATGGGCTTTAAGACGTAAAACGCGCTCTTGGCGTCGCATCAAACCAACGGCGATACGCCGCATAAAATGCGGTGATATTTGAATAGCCCAACAAAAAGGCTACCTCTTCTAACGGGAAGCAATCACGCTCGATATATTCACGAGCCAATCGCTTGCGAACCTGTTCAAGCAAACCATGAAAGCTAACATCCTCGTCCTTAAGTTTGCGCTGAAACGTGCGCACACTTAAGTTCAGCGCCTGCGCAATGGTTTCGCGGCTAGGGGTGCTATACGGCAACAAATGCTGAATGCATTGCTCGGCTATTTCCGCAAGACTATAGCGCCCTTGCAAACGCAAGCGCTCAACCTCACACGCCACCACATCATCCACGCTCGGCTCACCCGGCATCAATCGCACATCCAACCATTCATTAACCATCACCAAACCATTTTTTGGCTGGTCAAATAACACTGGTATACCAAAAGCCTGTTCGTAACGTGCTTGCATTCCCAGTGGACAAGCATGACGAAACAAAACCGCCGTAAAGTCTTGCGCGTACTTTTGAATATCGGGATAACGCTGGCGCAACACAAAGCGCGTAGCACGAATACTAAAAAGCTGCGAAGCATCCACTTGGTGATAACAACTGGGCACATCTGGCACCAGATTCATGGTTAGCATTTGGTGGTCGTCGTCATACCGCTCTATGTGGTAGTCCGCCACTTCGGTCGTAAGATGAGACAACCGAATATTCTGCTGAAAAAACGACCGCGTGTCGGCCGCACTGGCAAGCGTTTTAACAATGCGTTCGTTAAGACTAAACGGCACCTTTTGCGCCCACGTTAAACCAAAACACGGATCACCCAAGACATCGGCACTGCGCATAAAAAAGTCCGTCGCCGCTGCCAAAGGCACCCGATAATCAGGACGAGCCAAATCGGATAACCGCAGCCCGTAACGCTGCTCGTAATACTCGGCCTCAACCTTAAAAGGGCCAATGAGTTTTTCGTGCAGCGCAATGTGGCGTTTAAACTGTAGGGCCGACACACTGGGTTCCAGCTTTGTCGGTAGGGAATCTAACTGTGCATTCATGGCCACACCTTCTACCAAACTTTGCAAAACAAAGGCAATCACTACCATTGAAAGTGAGACCTAACGCACTCCCACACATGGGGGAGTCAACCATCGCCATGCAGACCATATCGACTTTTCTGTCACATTCAGGCACATTGCCCAAACCTCCCCAAACCCAGACGTTAAGGAACAACCCCGTATGCTGATTAGCAATATCGAAATCATTCCGGGTAAAAAAATCACAGACCACTTAGGTTTAGTGCAAGGCAGTACGGTGCGCGCTAAACACGCAGGGCGCGACATAATGGCAGGCTTTAAAAACCTCGTGGGTGGCGAACTAAAAGGCTATACCGAGTTATTGCAAGAGTCGCGACAAGAAGCGGTCAACCGCATGTGCGAACAAGCCAAAGCCATTGGCGCCAACGCCGTGATCAATGTGCGCTTTTCCACATCAGCCATTGCCGCAGGGGCGTCGGAAATTCTCGCGTATGGCACCGCTGTCGTTGTAGAAGAAAAATAGGCCGCTGAATATGGAAGCGTTTATTCAACTTGGGATATTTATTTCGTTGCTGCTGATTGGCTACTTTTTTGGCCGTCGTGCCGAAAAGCAACATTACAAAAGTATCTCCACCCGCGAAGATGACATGCGGGATATATATTTAAGTACCGATCGCTTGCCCACTAATGAGTTCCTGCGACACGATACACAATTGGTCCAAGGCAGTGTCGTCATTTCGGTAGACTACTTTAAAGTGATTTTGTCAGGCTTAAAAAATTTAGTGGGTGGCCGTCTCACCGCCTATGAATCACTGTTAGATCGCGCCCGTCGTGAAGCCATCTTACGCATGCAAAGCGAAGCCAAAGCACTTAACGCCCATGCCATCATCAACACCAAATTTGAAACCAGCCGTATTTCCGGCAATGCTGGGCAAGGTATCGGCTCCATCGAAGTATTGGCATACGGCACGGCCATGATTCCTCGCGATTAGTTCTATCTAAACATTATGAACAAGACTCCAGCGCCAGCGCGTAAGCAAAACCCAAAACTTCCCGAAGGCATCAACAGCTCAACCGAGCACCCGCTAAAAGAATTTATGCAACTGGTCATTGGTGTAGGCTTATTGCTCATCGTGTTCATGTTTACATTGGGCTTAGTAGCCAAACTGTTTGCCCATCACATTCCATTTTCTTGGGAACCTAAATTCCAGCTTACCGACAAAGAGCAAACAGCCTATCCGCAAGCGCAACAAACATTAGAAGAACTGCTATCTCGCTTAGAACAAGCGCAACCAGTTTTAAAAGACGCAACCATTGAATACAACATTCATCTAGTTGACAGCGACGTACCCAACGCCTTTGCTACCCTAGGCGGACAAATTTACATAAACCGCGGACTGCTCGACCATGTTGAATCCGAAAACGGACTGGCCATGGTCATCGCCCACGAAATGGCCCATGTGCAACTGCGACACCCCATCAAAGCCTTTAGCCAAAATGCCGTGTTTCAACTGGTCACCGGTTTAGTATTTGGGGATTCGGCTATCACGGGCATTGCCAGCCACACCGGCATGTTGACGTTTTTAAGTTTTAGCCGCGACATGGAACGCGAAGCCGATCAAATCGGCTTGCAAACACTCGCTGCCGCTTATGGCCACACACAAGGCGCAGCCGAGTTTTTTGAAAGCATGAGTGCCGACAAACAGGATTCAATAGAGTTTTTTCAAACTCACCCTGATACAGAAGAGCGTATTAAGGTTTTGACCGCAACACAGCAAATACAGCAAACAGAGAAAGAGCTTGCGCCCTTGCCGGAAAGCCTAAGAAAACTGAAACGCGAACTAGAAGAATAAAGAGAATCACACTAAAAAGAATGCCAACCTAAAAAATTAGAGCTAGACTAAAATTTGGTGACACCTCAAATATTACAAAGGAACAATATGTTGATTAAACAGATTGCCTTAGCCTGCTTAGTAGGTGCAAGTATTGAAGCCATAGCTGAAGAAGTTGTAATCGACAAGAAACTTGTGAAGGACCTTTATGAATCCTCTGGAATTCTAGGCGTATGCGCAGTAGTAGATCGACTAGCTATTATTGCATCAAGAAGCAAAAATCGAAAAATAGATGATTTAGTTCTGACCCTACTAAATGAGATATCACCGTCACTTAATAGCCCTAAAGAATGGAGCAATACTTGTGAAAACAGAAGACTAACAGCGATCTTGATAAATGATCTTTACGAACTCGGATTATTCTAATACGCGCTATAGTTTCAGTGAAAATCAATTAATCCTTCGGTGTAAACATGGAAAAACAAGAAAGTCTCGGAAAAAAATATGAAGATGCAAGATCTAATGTCGCGGCTGAAATTGAGCTAACTAGTTTAATTCAAACTAAGTCTAGCTTTATATTTCATACAATAGGGTTGTCCATACTATTGATCGCAACTGAATTACTCTATAATTCGTTAACCTTTCCATTGGTAATTATATGGGTCGGGTTGACTATTAACTTTAGACTTCTAGAACTGAAATTTCATTCACAAAAAGTAGCCTGCTACACGAATAGTTACCTAGCAGAATTGGTCGAATTGAATAAGTCTTAAGTGAATTGTTAAGTTCGTTCTTAGCTAATTGACTACATACATATACATGCCCCCTCCCCGAAAAACACCTCCGTAGGACCACCCAGTGACACTTCCCCTAGGATGTCCACTATATTAACCAAACAGGTTCTCGCGCTATAGATTGTTCACGTCATACGCCGTTCGATTTGCACGGATCTCATCATGGTGCGATTCAACCCATGACACTAACTTATACAAAGGTTTTGCTAAATCTTGCCCGAGTTTTGTTAACTCGTATTCCACTTTAATGGGCACTTCTGGGTACACCGTGCGTCTCACGTAGCCTTCTCGCTCTAGGTCACGCAATGTTTGTGTCAGCATACGCTGTGATATGCCCACCACTCTTGCTTTAAGCGCGTTGAAACGGTCAGGCCCATCGACTAAGGCGAATAAAACGAGTACCGACCATTTATCGCCGATCTGCGCCACTACATCCCTAATGGGGCAATCTTCATTGTTAAGGAATACCCGTCGTTCCGTTGGCTTGGCCGCTGCTGTGCCATTTTGATGCTTAGTTTTAGCCACGCACTGTCCTCTCAATCTCTTCTCAATGATTCCTACTAGGTTACAGTACTAAGTTACCATAAGGTAACTAAACCACATTTTAGTGCCTAATTGTAATGCTAGTTACTATTAAATACCATGAAATGACGAGGACTTACTTACTCAATAAATAGATAACCAACCACTCTAAAAGGAGTACTTTCTTATGTGGAAAATAATTAGCGCGTCATTGCTTTTGCTAACTTGTCTGTCGACTCTCGCTGAGACAACTGGAGCGAAAACAGGCTCAGATGACATCCTGTTGATAAACGTACATGCACTATCAAAGTCACACTGGACGGCGCAAGAGCAGACTAATGTCGCTATCGTAGCGGACTTTGTGCAACACCTAATGAACAAGCACGACTTTGAATACGTTTTAGAAAAGTATAATGACAGCGCGTATGTGCAACATAACCGAAACTTGCCGGATAAAATCACAGGCTTAGTTGGCTTTTTACAGACGTTTGTGGAGGATTACCCAGACTACACCTATGACGTTAAACACATCTATGCAGATGGCGACTACGTTATTTTCCACTCTCATGCCACGCTTGATGCCAGCGATAGAGGCAACGATGAAAAGGGCATGAACATCATAGATACGTGGCGCTTAGAAAATGGCCGAATCGTTGAACATTGGGATTCTATTCAAGCACTGGATAGTTTTATGCGTTTCTACTCGCTCATAAGCGGCGGAAACATTAGAAACGCAAATGGTGTGTTTTAAATCCTACACGAATATGTCGCAGTGGCTAAATATGCACTGTGACATTCACCAACTCTACCCATACAATGTTCGATTCCTAGGCGGGTTACGTTTTACAACACCATGACTGAGCAACACATTGCCGATCGATACCTTGATGCGTGGAATCGCCATGATGCACAAGGCATTTTGGATTGCTTTCACAAAGATGGTGTTTATATTGATGCGAATTTGGACCATGAAATTTCAGCTGAGCAATTCGCTCGTCGAGCGCAAGAGCTATTTGATGCGTTTCCTGAGTTACGAATCGAAGTAGACCAACGGGCGCTGTCATTACATACAACAGCGCACACCCCAGCACTCACAACAGCGCGATCAGAAACAACGATACCATCAAGCACATTGATCGCCACACCGTGGCGCATAGTTGGTGCGCTACCCAATGCCACGTTGGCGGGAGTCGACATGCTCTGTATCCTTGGCAATAAACTGCAAAGCGTTCAGGTGTATTTCGATTTACCCACAGGCAAGTTGTTCGCAAAGGTACCGTCACTGCATTTGAACTATCGCCCTGATCTGCCGAATCACCCGCATGCCACTAAAGCGTCAGCGCATAGTTCGAAACCTCAATCTCAATTAACGTCCCCGTTACCCGAAAAGTATCGTTACTCTGGTTTGACTCAAACCGACATGCTAGCGATTAAACAACAGCTAGAGACAGGCTTAACGGAGCAGCAATGGCATTTACAGGCAGACATAACCCTTGCTCGTTTGGCTCAAATTCTTGAAGTTTCTACCAACCATCTTTCGCAGGTCATTAACAGTCAATACAGCATGAACTATTACGATTTTATCAATCATCATCGTATTGCCCACGCTAAAGTTTTGCTGGCTAACGACACACAAGCAAAGCTCACTTCTCTCGTGGTGTCGTTAGAGTCTGGCTTTAAATCCACATCGACGTTTTATACTGCGTTCAAAAAGGAAACCGGATTAACGCCCTCGCAATTCCGCCAAAGGCTTTAGGTTTTACATTTTCCACCTAATCTGCTGAGTTAGCGTGTCCGACTCT
>JBFHVZ010000148.1:0-10088 GCA_041589295.1 Pseudomonadales bacterium | reverse complement strand
TATCATGCATTGCTCGTTAAGTGGAACAAGGCCTACAACCTGACCGCTGTGCGCGAGCCCGAAGCCATGATCGGCCGTCACCTGCTGGACAGCTTGAGCGTTTTACCTGTTTTTGGTGAGAGCGAAGGCGACAGAATTTTGGACGTGGGCACAGGCCCAGGTTTGCCGGGTATTCCATTGGCCATTTGTTTTCCAGAAAAACAGCTAACGCTATTAGACAGCAACGGCAAAAAAACGCGCTTCCTAACGCAAGCCAAAATCGAGTTAGGCCTAAGCAACATCAAGCCGGTACAAACCCGCATCGAAGCCTACGAAGATGAACCCTTTGATGTCATCACCAGCCGCGCATTCGCCACACTGAAAGACATGGTGGACGGCAGCATTCATTTGTTGAAAGATGACGGATTCTTTTTCGCCATGAAAGGCGTGTTTCCACAGGACGAAATGGACCAATTGGACTCGCGAGTGACTGTGGTAGACTGCTTCCCCCTTTATGTGCCGGGTGAAGAAGGCGAACGTCACTTGGTGAAAATCAAAAAAGTCAGAAGTCTGGGGACGGACGTCTGACGCAATACAAAAAGAATTAGAGGCCGGATTGGCTTCATACGTTTTGCCCGCGTCCGACGCATGACGTCCGACGCCTGACTAAGGTATTTACAGTGGGTCGAATTATAGCAATTGCCAACCAAAAAGGCGGTGTGGGTAAAACCACCACAGCAGTGAATCTGTCTGCCTCCTTGGTCGCCACCAAGCGCAAAGTGCTGGTGGTGGATTTGGACCCACAAGGCAACTGCACCATGGGCAGCGGCGTGAACAAGCACGACGTTGAACACTCCATTTATGACCTGTTAGTGGATCAGCTATCGGTAAGCCAAGTCTGTGTGAGCACCGAACCGGCGGGTTATGACATCATCCCTGCAAACGGCGATCTCACCGCCGCCGAAGTAGAACTGCTCGAAGCCAGTGGTAAAGAGCGCCGTCTGAAAGACGCCCTAGATCAGGTGAAAAACAACTACGATTACATCGTCATAGACTGCCCACCGTCACTGAATATGTTGACGGTAAACGCCTTGGTCGCAGCCGATGGCATCATCATCCCTATGCAGTGTGAATACTATGCGTTGGAAGGTTTAACGGCCTTGCTGAACACCATCGAGCGCATTAAACAGATCAACCCCAACCTCAGCATCGACGGCTTGTTGCGTACCATGTACGACCCGCGCAACAGCTTAACCACAGATGTGTCTGCACAGCTCATCAACCACTTTGGCGACAAGGTGTATGGCACAGTGATACCTCGCAACGTGCGACTGGCCGAAGCCCCAAGTCATGGTATGCCTGTGCTTTGTTACGACAAAAGCTCGCGCGGCGCAGTGGCGTATCTCGCTTTAGCAGGCGAAGTTAATCGTAAAAGCAAAACCGCTCAGCCAGCTTAACTATTGAATACCTGTAGGAGTCGAGCCCTGCTCGCGAGACCTGAGACCTAGTTTTAATCTTTCGGTCTAGGTGGTGTGCGATCCAATTTAAATACCACACCATCGTATCCTATCGTATTTGATTAGATCGCTGATATCGCGAGCAGGGCTCGACTCCTACAAATATAATCCCCCCCTTCTCTGCCAACATGTTCCACAGGCTAGGCGCATTTCTGTGGAACAGTTATACTCTTTGCCATTCTTCGGCCTTGGTTTTACGGGCCTCGTTCAATCGACAACCTCAAACAAAATAACGGTAAGAACTCACATGGCTAAAAAACGTGGTTTAGGCGGCATGGGCTTGGATGCTCTATTGGCGGGTGCAGCGGCATCAAAACCCGCAACGGACGCGTCGGATGACGCGACTGAATCGCCTAAATCCAACGAAGGCGAACTAAAAAAAATCCCCATTGAGTTTTTAAAGCCGGGTCAATACCAGCCGCGTAAGGACATGCACCCCGAAGCGCTGGAAGAACTCGCGGCTTCCATTCGCGCACAGGGCATTATGCAACCTATTGTGGTTCGCCCAATCAGTGCCAAACAATACGAGATCATTGCCGGTGAGCGCCGCTGGCGCGCTGCTCAAATGGCCGGTCTGCACGAAGTGCCTGTGCTGGTGCGGGATGTCCCAGACGAAGCGGCCATCGCCATGGCGCTGATCGAAAACATCCAGCGTGAAAATCTAAACCCCATGGAAGAAGCCGTGGCATTGCACCGTTTGCAGGAAGAGTTCGATCTAACGCAACAGCAAGTGGCCGACGCTGTGGGTAAAAGCCGCGTGACGGTGACGAACTTACTGCGTTTAATGAACTTGAACGAAGAAGTGAAAACCTTGCTGGAACACGGCGACATCGAAGCCGGTCACGCTAAAGTCCTGCTGGGCCTGCAAGGTGAAAGTCAAACCGAAGCCGCTCGTCATGTGGTGGCGAAAGGCCTCACCGTGCGCCAAACGGAAGTGTTGGTAAAAGGATGGCACGACAAAAAGCCTCCCCAGCCCAAAGCCCCCCGCAACCCAGACATCCAGCGCCTTGAATCCAAGTTGGGCGATCGTTTGGGAGCCAAGGTCGAGTTAAAGCACACACCAAAAGGCAAAGGTAAACTGGTGATTAGCTATTCAAGCCTCGACGAACTGGACGGGATTTTGGAGCATATTAAGTGATTGCTTGAAGCTTGAAGCCGGAAGCTTGCAGCAAAACCATCTGTCTAGCTTCTAGCTTCTAGCTTCTAGCTTCTAGCTTCTAGCTTCTAGCTTCTAGCTTCTAGCTTCTAGCTTCTAGCTTTGCCCACATTGACTTCCCCTCTTTCGTTACTACACTCTTCGCCATTTGTTTGAAAAACAAACAGGAAGTTGGCTTTAGCTGCAGTTTCAGTCCGCTAGAGCCATTTAAGTGAGAATTATCCCGATTGGCCTGTTGAAGCGGCGTGGTATAGCCAATATAATTCTGCGCGCTCATTTTTGGCATTTAATGTAAGTGTTTAATTACTTTGACTGCCAAGTCAGTTAAGAGCAGTAAGTACAGCAGTATCGAATAAAGACAGTCCCGAGGTCGTTTTTGATTAAGCAAAGTATTGCACGCCCTCCGGTTTATCGAATTGTGCTTGTCCAGTTGGGTGTGGCTTTTATCGCTGCCACGCTCTTCCTGTTGAAAAGCCAAGAGGCTGCCTACTCTGCATTGTTAGGCGGCCTTATTTATGCACTGCCCAATGCCTATTTTGCTTACAAGGCATTTCAGTACACGGGAGCAAGGCAAGTGAGTTACGTGCTGCGCGGGTTTTATCAAGGCGGCATGTGGAAGCTGGTGTTAACCGGCATAGGCTTTGGGTTGGCCTTTAAGTTTGTTGAACCCCTAGATTTGTTAGCTTTGTTCAGCACCTTTGTGGTTGTACAAAGTACCAATGTTTTCGCAGCTAAAATTGCAAATTTATAAACCTTTTGGACTGAGAGTGACTTATGGCGGGTAATTCAACCGACTACATAAAACACCACCTCACCAATTTAACCTACGGCGAACTGCCAGCAGGTTATGAGCGTGCAGATGGGACCGTAATGGCAGAGAGTTCTTGGACTCTGGCTCAAACCTCACAAGAAGCTGCCGATATGGGCTTCATGGCTGTGCACGTTGACAGTTTATTTTGGTCTATCGGTCTGGGTGCGTTGATCATGTTCTTGTTCTGGCGCGCGGCTAAAAAAGCCACCACAGGTGTGCCAACAGGTTTCCAAAACTTCGTAGAAATTCTGGTTGAGTTCGTCGACAACACAGTTAAAGAAGCTTTCCACGGTCGCAACCCAATTGTTGCCCCTCTGTCCCTGACCATCTTTACTTGGGTCTTCATGATGAACCTCATGGACCTTGTACCGGTGGACGTACTGCCTAAATTATTCGAGCTTGGTTTCGCTGCTGCGGGTAACGATCCACACCACGCTTACATGAAAGTGGTTCCATCCACTGATCCAAACATCACAATGGGTCTGTCCCTAACCGTCTTCGCGATGATGATCTACTACAGCATTCGCGTTAAAGGCATTGGCGGTTTCATGGGCGAACTGACCCTACACCCATTCAACGTTAAGAACCCATTTGTTCAAGCGTTGTTTATTCCGGTGAACTTCTTCCTTGAGTCAATTGCCTTGATCGCTAAGCCGATCTCACTGGCATTGCGTTTGTTCGGTAACATGTACGCAGGTGAGATGATCTTCATCCTGATCGCGTTGTTGTTCTCGGCTGGCTTGGCACTGGGTGTACTGGGTGGCGTACTGCAATGGGCGTGGGCTGTGTTCCACATCCTAGTTATTACGCTGCAGGCATTCATCTTTATGATGCTGTCTATCGTATACCTGAGCATGGCTCACGAAGATCACTAGAAAGAACCGTCTGCGCTTGCTAATGCGGCGTTGGAAATTAGCTCAGAATGCTCATGTACTAAAGTACACTCCGCTTCTTCGCTAATTTCCGCCTTGCCTTAGCATCGCTCGAAGGGTTCTGGAAAGAGATAGAAAATTTTTTAACCTTTAACTTAACCGTTAATTTTACTTTTAACTTCAACTACTAAAAATCAGGAGAAGACTATGGAATCTTCAATGATCTTAATCGCTGCCGCTCTGATGATCGGTCTAGGTGCACTGGGTACTGCAATCGGCTTCGGTCTGTTGGGTGGCCGTCTGTTGGAAGGTTCTGCTCGTCAACCAGAACTAGCTCCTATGCTGCAAGGTAAAATGTTCCTGATCGCTGGTCTATTGGACGCCGTTCCTATGATCGGTGTTGGTCTTGGCCTGTACCTGATGTTCGCTGTTGCTTAAGGAATAGGTAACTCCATCCTTTAACAACGAACAAGAGGAATAAGGCGTGAACATTAATTTGACTCTGATCGGCCAGATCATCGCCTTTGCTGTTTTCGTTTGGTTTTGCTTAAAGTTTGTATGGCCACCACTGATTAGTGCCATGCAAGAGCGCCAAAAGAAAATTGCAGATGGTCTGGATGCGGCAAACCGCGCTGAGCGTGACCTGAAGTTGGCTCAAGAAAAAGCCACTTCTCAACTGCGCGAAGCAAAAGAGCAAGCTGCACAGATCATTGAGCAAGCCAACAAGCGCGCTAACCAAATCATTGACGAAGCCAAAGAAGGCGCTCGTCAAGAAGGTGATCGCTTGAAAGCTGCTGCTCAAGCAGAAATAAATCAAGAAGTTAACCGTGCGAAAGAAATCCTGCGTACTCAGGTTTCTACACTAGCTGTAGCCGGTGCTTCTAAAATCCTGGAAGCCTCCATTGACGTTGAGAAGCATAACGAGCTTCTTAACAAATTGGCTGAAGAGCTATAAGCGAGGTTTACCATGGCTGAACTTTCAACATTGGCTCGTCCATACGCGAAAGCAGCCTTCCAAGCAGCTGTTGAAGCTGGCGCGCTGGAACAGTGGTCTGAAATGCTGACCACCGCCAGCGCGGTTACTCAGAACGAAGGTGTTATTAAAGTTCTGACTAACCCAGGTCTGACTGGCCAACAGCAAGCTCAAACCGTTCTTGAGGTTTGTGGTGACGCACTGAATGCAGCAGGTCAAAACCTGATTTCAGTGTTAGCGGAAAACAAACGTATTTCCCTACTACCGCAAATCCTTGAACAATTTGAGCACTTGAAGGCAGAGCAAGAGAAATCAGTAGATGTTGAAATCATCTCTGCTTTCGAAGTTGCCGACGAAACCAAGCAAAAACTGACTCAAGCTCTCAAAGCTAAACTTGAAAAAGAAGTCACTGTAACCACCACTGTTGATCCATCGTTGATCGGCGGCGCCATCATCCGCGCGGGTGACCTGGTTGTAGACGGTACAGTGAAAGGCAAGTTAGCTAAGTTAGCTGAAGCGATGAACTCCTGAGTTTGAGGGATAAACATGCAGCAACTAAATCCTAGCGAGATTAGCGAAGTGATTAAGAAGCGCATCGATAATCTTGATGTGACTTCTGAAGCGCGCACCGAAGGTACAATTGTTTCTGTATCTGACGGTATCGTGCGCATTCACGGTCTTGCCGACGTAATGTACGGTGAGATGATTGAATTTGATGGCGGTCTGTTCGGTATGGCTCTTAACCTAGAGCAAGACTCCGTTGGCGCCATCGTATTGGGTGACTACCTGCCACTACAAGAAGGCCAAAAGGCTCGTTGTACTGGTCGTATCCTTGAAGTACCAACGGGTCCAGAACTACTGGGTCGTGTTGTTGATGCTTTGGGTAACCCAATCGACGGTAAAGGCCCGATCGAAGCGAAAACCACTACTCCGGTAGAACGTATCGCACCTGGCGTAATCTCACGTCAGTCAGTAGATCAGCCTGTACAAACTGGTTATAAAACTGTTGACGCCATGGTGCCGGTAGGTCGTGGTCAGCGTGAGCTGATCATCGGTGACCGTCAGACTGGTAAAACAGCAATGGCTATCGACGCCATCATCAACCAAAAAGATTCTGGTATTAAGTGTGTTTACGTAGCGATTGGTCAGAAGCAATCTTCTATCGCTAACGTAGTACGTAAGCTGGAAGAGCACGGTGCGATGGAAAACACCATCATCGTTGCGGCTTCTGCTTCTGATCCAGCATCTATGCAGTTCCTTTCTGCATACACTGGTTGTGCTATGGGTGAATACTTCCGTGACCGCGGTGAAGATGCACTGATCGTATATGATGATTTGACTAAACAAGCTTGGGCTTACCGTCAGATCTCATTGCTGTTGAAGCGTCCTCCTGGTCGTGAAGCATACCCTGGTGACGTATTCTACTTGCACTCACGCCTACTTGAGCGTGCTGCACGTGTAAACGCTGACTACGTTGAAAAATTCACCAACGGTGAAGTGAAAGGTCAGACCGGTTCTTTGACTGCTCTGCCAATCATCGAAACCCAAGGTGGTGACGTATCTGCGTTCGTACCGACTAACGTAATTTCGATTACCGATGGTCAGATCTTCCTAGAAACGAACCTATTCAACGCGGGTATTCGTCCTGCGATGAACGCCGGTATCTCTGTATCCCGTGTAGGTGGTTCTGCTCAAACCAAGATCATCTCTAAACTAGGTGGTGGTATCCGTACCGCACTGGCTCAGTACCGTGAATTGGCTGCCTTCGCAGCATTCGCTTCTGACCTAGACGACGCAACTCGCAAGCAGCTAGAGCATGGTAAAACTGTTACTGAACTAATGAAGCAGAAACAGTACGCGCCAATGTCCGTTGCTGAAATGGCCATCATGCTGTTCGCAGTAAACGAAGGCTACTTGAAAGGCGTTGACGTAGCTAAGATCGCTGATTTCGAATCTGCGTTGCTTTCTTACGCACACGCTGAGTTCAAGTCTCTGATTGATCTGATCAACGCTGGTGGCAAATACGGCGATGAAGAGAAGTCTGGTCTGAAAGACTTGCTTGAGAAATTTAAGGCAACTCAAACCTACTAAGCCTTTGGCTTAGTCGGTTCGCCGAGAATAGAGGGGCAGTCAAATGGCAGTCGGAAAAGAGATAAAGCAGAAAATCGGCAGTATTAACAATACGCAAAAGATTACTTCTGCAATGGAAATGGTAGCCGCGTCTAAAATGCGTAAAGCGCAAGACCGCATGGCTGCCAGCCGTCCATATGCTGAAAAAATCCGCGCGGTTGTTGGTCACATGGCTAACGCCACCAGTGAATACCGCCACGCCTATCTGCAAGAGCGAGAAGTAAAACGCGTTGGTTACATCGTGGTGACTTCTGATCGTGGTCTGTGTGGTGGCTTGAACACCAACTTGCTACGTAAGCTAGTAAAAGACATGCAAAAATTCCACAACGATAAAGTTGAAGTGGATATCTGTGCCGTTGGCCAGAAAGGTGTGTCCTTTTTCAAAAGCTTCGGTGGCAATGTAGTCGCAGCAAAAACCCACTTGGGTGACGCGCCAGAAGCAGCTGACCTGATCGGTGCAGTAAAAGTTATGCTGGATTCCTTCGACGATGGCAACATCGATCGTTTGTACCTAGCAGGTAACGACTTTGTAAACACCATGACGCAGAAGCCAGCCGTAAGACAACTTCTACCGCTTGCAGCTGAACAAGATGAGGCTCTACAAGGCCACTGGGACTACATCTACGAACCAGACGCAGCACAACTGCTGAACGACATGTTGGTTCGTTACATCGAGTCTCAGGTATATCAAGCCGTTGTGGAAAACACAGCGTGTGAGATGGCAGCCCGTATGTTAGCGATGAAAGCCGCAACAGATAACGCTGGCGAACTCATCAAAGAGCTTAAGACGTTGTACAACAAAGCTCGTCAGGCAGCGATTACCCAAGAGATCTCCGAGATCGTGGGCGGCGCAGCAGCGGTATAGGCTTGCAGAGTAAGGTTTATAAGAGGATTAACTAATGAGTAGCGGAAAGATCGTACAGATCATCGGTGCCGTAATCGACGTGGAATTCCCACGCGATTCCGTACCTAAAGTATATGACGCGCTTAAAGTTGAAGGTGGCGAGATCACCCTTGAAGTTCAACAACAACTAGGTGACGGTATCGTACGTACCATCGCCATGGGTTCTACAGAAGGTCTTAAGCGCGGCCTTGTAGCTGAGAACACCAACGAGCCAATCCGTGTACCAGTAGGTACCGAAACTTTGGGTCGTATCATGGACGTGCTAGGCCGTCCTATCGACGAATGTGGTCCTATCGGTGAAAAAGAAGTTGCTTCCATCCACCGTAAAGCACCAACCTTCGACGAGCAATCCATGTCTACAGACCTACTGGAGACGGGTATCAAAGTAATCGACTTGGTTTGTCCATTCGCTAAGGGTGGTAAAGTAGGTCTGTTCGGTGGTGCCGGTGTAGGTAAAACCGTAAACATGATGGAACTGATCAACAACATCGCTAAGGCACACTCTGGTTTGTCTGTATTCGCAGGTGTTGGTGAGCGTACTCGTGAAGGTAACGACTTCTACTACGAAATGGCTGAGTCTGGTGTTGTAAACCTAGACGACAAAGCTAAATCAAAAGTAGCAATGGTTTACGGCCAAATGAATGAGCCACCAGGTAACCGTCTACGTGTTGCTTTGACTGGTCTGACCATGGCTGAAAAATTCCGTGACGAAGGTAAAGACGTACTGTTGTTCGTTGACAACATCTACCGTTACACCTTGGCCGGTACCGAAGTATCTGCACTGCTAGGCCGTATGCCTTCAGCGGTAGGTTACCAGCCAACACTGGCTGAAGAGATGGGTGTACTGCAAGAGCGTATCACCTCCACTAAGACTGGCTCTATCACCTCCGTACAAGCGGTATACGTACCTGCGGACGATATGACTGACCCAAGCCCAGCGACCACCTTCGCTCACTTGGACTCAACTGTATCTCTGTCTCGTGAAATCGCTTCTAAAGGTATCTACCCTGCAATCGACCCACTGGACTCTACCTCTCGTCAGCTAGACCCACTGGTAATCGGTCAAGAACACTACGACGTAGCTCGTGGCGTTCAGTCTGTATTGCAGCGTTATAAAGAACTGAAAGACATCATCGCCATCCTAGGTATGGACGAACTGTCTGAAGAAGATAAGCAAACTGTAAACCGTGCTCGTAAGATTGAAAAATTCTTATCACAGCCGTTCTTCGTTGCTGAAATCTTCACCGGCGCGCCTGGTAAATACGTATCTTTGAAAGACACCATCCGTGGCTTCAAAGGCTTGCTAGAAGGTGAATTCGATGCCCTGCCAGAACAAGCGTTCTACATGGTTGGTACCATCGACGAAGCCATCGAGAAGGCGAAAAAACTTTAAATAGTTAGGAGATGAGGCTATGGCAATGACGGTTCACTGCGACATCGTTAGCGCTGAAGAGGCTATCTTCTCTGGCTTGGTAGAAATCGTAGTTGCTGCCGGTGAATTCGGCGACCTGGGTATCAAACCTGGGCACGCCGCACTGGTAACAGCTCTGAAGCCTGGCCCTGTTCGTGTTATCAAACAGAACGGTGAAGAAGAAATCTTCTACGTATCAGGCGGCTTCCTTGAAGTTCAGCCGAACTCTGTAACTGTACTAGCAGATACAGCGTTGCGTGCTGATAACATCAACGAAGCAGCTGCGCTTGAAGCGAAAAAACACGCTGAGCAAGCCATTGAGAATCAAGCAGGTG
>JBFHVZ010000147.1:0-10123 GCA_041589295.1 Pseudomonadales bacterium | reverse complement strand
GGGTTTTGCGCCATGAAGCGACGGATCGCACCGGTAGACGCCAAACGCAAGTCGGTATCAATGTTTACCTTACGCACACCGTATTTGATGCCTTCAACGATTTGCTCAACTGGCACGCCGTAAGTCTCAGGGATTTCGCCGCCGAATTCGTTGATGATGGCCAGCCACTCTTGCGGCACAGAAGAAGAACCGTGCATGACCAAGTGTGTGTTCGGAATGCGTTCGTGGATCGCCTTAATGCGATCGATGGCCAAAATGTCACCTGTTGGTGGGCGGGTAAATTTGTAAGCACCGTGAGAAGTACCACACGCGATGGCCAAAGCATCTACGCCCGTTTTCTTAACGAAGTCTGCCGCTTCTTCTGGGTCAGTCAGCATTTGGTCGTGGGTCAGAATGCCTTCTGCACCGATACCGTCTTCTTCGCCCGCTTGACCGGTTTCCAAAGAACCCAAGCAACCCAACTCGCCTTCAACAGAAACTCCACAGGCATGAGCCATGTCTACAGTGCGCTTAGTGACGTCAACGTTGTATTCATAAGTGGTTGGGGTTTTGCCGTCTTCGCCCAAAGAACCATCCATCATTACAGAGCTAAAGCCCAATTGGATAGAACGCTGACATACCGCTGGAGAAGTACCGTGGTCTTGGTGCATACACACTGGAATGTGTGGGAACTCTTCGATGGCCGCCAAAATCAGGTGACGTAAGAAAGGGGCACCGGCGTATTTACGCGCACCGGCTGACGCTTGCACGATCACTGGCGAATCGGTCTTGTCTGCTGCCACCATGATGGCGCGCATTTGCTCCAGATTGTTTACGTTAAAAGCTGGTACGCCGTAGCCAAATTCAGCAGCGTGGTCCAACATTTGGCGCATGGTAATTAAAGCCATGTGTTACCCCATGTATATTCGTGCATATATTCAAAATCGGCGGCTATTTTAGCGGCTTCAGACCACAAGAGAAACACGCACGACAAGAATAATTTGGAGTAGATGGGAGTAAGGGTATTCCTGTAGCCCAAAACCACTACGGGCTACAGGTTAAGTCATTATTGGTTAATTAGGTTATTTTGGTAAACGTCCAGACCGGATGAGGTTGAAAATATGAAATCTTCATCCCCATCTAGATCAAAATCGTGTGACAATACCTCTCGAGAATATACCGATGAGATCTCTAATTTAGAGTCTACAAAATTACCGTCACCAATATTGATATAAAGAAGCCCCTGCCTTGTTGGCGAACCGTAACGGCCAATTAATACATCTAAACGACCATCACCATTCACATCGACTGGACTTAGGTTACGTGGCTGCTCAACACGGGCAACCGTATTAGATATTAAGTACCGCCCGCCACCATCACCAGTATAGAGCACAACTAAGTCTGAACGACTCACCATAATATCAACATGACCATCGCCATTAAAATCAGCCACAACGGACTTGACTCCGTTCTCTTCTCCTCCAACTAAATTAGCGCTCTCTTCAAAACCTCCCGTTCCATCATTGAGTAAAATCCGACTTCCTTTCACCTCAGCGTACGCAGTAAGCGTGAGTAAAATATCCAGATCCCCATCTGAATCTAAATCAGCAACATCCATATCCTGAATCCCCATGTCACGTCCGTCGCTAAAACCCTGCACAAAGCCGCCCGCACCGTTGTTTAAATAAATATCCAAACTTGGCGGCTGATCGGCATTACGAATAACCAAGTCCATATCGTCATCCGCATCTAAGTCTGCCACCTCAACTAAACTCACGTAACGAGGCACAACCGCTTCCTGAACATCAGTAAAATTACCTGCGCCATCGTTTAACTTAATAAACAAACCGGCTGTGGACGCTATCACGGCATCAGCATCTCCATCTCCATCCATATCACCAGCAGCTACATCTAAGGTTTGATAGCCAGTTAATTCAGCCAATGTGTCCGTGAATGTTCCATCACCATCGTTAAGCAAAATCTTATCTGTACTACTCAGACTCCCAATACCGCCCAATACATCCATAAAACCATCACCATTAAAATCGGCAAGCGCGGCATTAGCATGGCTGCTAGGCGCAACGGTTTCAGACAATGCGACATCTGCACCCACTATCGTAATCTGCTCATTAATGCTACCAGCACGACTACGGTCTTGTGTTTGCGCAATCACGGAGAAGTTACTGATACCAGCTTCAAACTCGCCTGGAGTATAGGAATAAGTATTAGTTGTATCAGCCTGAAGCAACTCTCCATTTTTATACCAATCATAACGCAGCGTTTGTGTTTCTAAAGGCGCAGTGGCCGTTAACTCGATCGTGCGGGTATTGACCACGGTGTCGCTTAGACCTGAGAGCTGCAGATTGATCGGCATAGCCATTCGCTGCTCAATGGTCAGAGCCATCGCCCCATCCACGGAATTAACGGTATCAAATATGATTGAACCACTGGTCGTTTGGTCTTTTAAGATTCGCACCACATCAGTATGCCCAATGACCAGCGCATCACCATTTGATAACTGAATGATTAGAGAGTAATACCCTGAGCCTAAACTGACGGTCACCGTTGCGCTGCCAGCCCCGGCATCGATAACTGGACTTAACGATATTTGTGCATCTTGATTATCAACTAACGTCATAACCAACGCAGGAGAAGCAACATCAGCCACCGGCCAAGTTACCGTAAGCTCTAATGTCCCCGTTCCGCTAAAAGGTTCGACGGTAATAGTTGCTGAAACCGTTTCTTGTGCAACCACAACAACAGACGTTGAACCGGATGCAATGACATCATCAACCGCATTGTATGCGTTAACGGATATAGTCCAATCACCAGCCGCTAATTGACCAACCAGCACAGAGGCATCTGAGCCCGAAATACTAAATGAAGCACCTTGCGGACCAGTGCCCTCTACATCAAAGCGTGCAATATTCATATCGAAAGTCGATGTGATGGTTCGAGTCGTCGCACCTTGACCAAGGCTCAAATGAAGCGAGCCTAATTCAGTGGTGACCTCTTTTTTGCTTTCACTATTAGATTCACCACCGCACGCGGATAACAGCAATATGGCCATCACGAGCAGGAGGGACTTGACGTTTATCATACTAATTCCTTTTAAAAGCGGCTGCACATAGCAGCCATCGCCGACGAGAACACGACAATATACAAGCCTAAAATGTTTCTGCATTGAAGTGGTTCAAATATTTTTAAAACAAGGAAGAATGACTGTCACTTAGCAATGATTCAGGGCAAAGAGAACCGCGGCATAAAGGGATTTTCTGATTTCCCTTTACCCGCCCGCCAAGAATAAAGTAGTAAGATGGGTGAGATTTAATCAATAAATCAGCTTGCTATGTTAACAATGGATCTAGTTAGCAGATTCGATCATCACACGAAAGATATCTAAAGCAGCTTGGACTTGTGCCGCAGTGCGAGTGGTATCGTCATCGCTGGCTAGATCCGCAATATAGGAGAAGCGATTATTAGAGCCGTTGGATGAAGGGCGATTAGACGCAGCAACAGCACCGCGTAGCTGGTCCATTTTTCCAGCTAAGCGTTGAAATTCACTTTGCATATTTTCGCGCTGCTTAAACAATGTGTCGATTCGCTCACCTTGGTATAAGCGGCACTCTTCCATTTTTTCTTGGTAGCGACATACGCCATAGCCATGCTGAATGCCCTCCGCGTATTCACCATCGTAGAAGATCACACCTTCCTTGCTGTACTTACCCTTTAATCGCCAACCATGTAAAAACTCACCAATGAACTTTTCATTATCAATGGTCACTGCCACCCCTAGTCCATGGGCTAATTTGTCTTTGCATGATCCCTTAATAAAGTACCAGCCGGATTCATTCGTTGCGCATTTTGATTGCGCCTGTGTATCTGTAACCCATTTATCTTTTAGTTGCTTAATTGCCATATAGGCTTGCTTAGCAAACAAAGGTCGATCGAATAGCTCTAAATAAAATTCGTACCCGCTGACACTATGACTATTTTCAGCGTTTGACCAAGCTAGAGTGTCTTTGGCAAAACGATTAAATTCTGCAACGGCCTCTTTCCTTTTACAGGTATTCGCAACTTCCAATGGCGTTTCGAAAATCACCGACTTCCTGCGAGAACCAACGCGACAATCCAATTTGCTTTTCGTTTTTAAACTGGAGTCCGCCCCCGCCATTAACAAAGGGGCTATGAACGCAGCATTATGAATTACTGCAGTGTGCAGTGGTGTAACGCCTTATCGATCCTGTGCATTCAGATCGGCATTGGCATCAATGATGGTTTGAACCAGATGCGGCGCGTAACGAACAGCATGATGTAGCAGTGTCCTACCTTCACGGTCAGCTTCATTGATGTCAGCCCCAGCTTCGATGGCCATTTGTAGAGAGACAGAGTCCGGATCAGACAAGTGTTGAAAAATTCCGATTTTCGGTTTGTTAGCCGCGCAGCCAGAAATCAGGAGGGTAAATACCAATAGGTATAACGACTTCATGTTCATCCTTGAGCAATGAATTAGCGATCTACGGATCAGAAAGGAAATAGCACTAAAAGTTCAACGCAGAAAATTTATAAGCCTTGAACATATTTATTAAAGCGTAACGAGCGAAGCTCAGGCAAGGCATAAATTTTTGAAAGACCGCAGTTTAGTTTACTAAATGAGGATCTTGAGAAAATTTATAACACCGCCTGAGTGAGCGCAGTAGCTTTAACCTATTATTTAGCGCGTTCTTCTAAGATAGCAACTGCTGGCAGCACCTTACCTTCAACGAATTCCAAGAACGCACCACCACCGGTGGAGATGTAAGAAACCTTGTCAGCGATATCGTATTTATCAACGGCCGCTAAGGTGTCACCGCCACCTGCAATGGAGAAACCTGCGCTTTCAGCAATGGCCAATGACAAAGCTTTGGTGCCTTCGCCGAATTGATCAAATTCGAAAACACCGACAGGACCGTTCCAAATAATGGTTTTGGCTTCTTTCAATTGTTCAGCCAGGGCTTTGGCAGAGTCAGGGCCAATGTCGAAGATCATGTCGTCTTCAGCAACATCCGCTGCTGCTTTTAACGTGGCTTCTGCGGTTTCGGAAAATTCTTTGCCACACACAACGTCAGTCGGCACAGGAATCGATACTTTTTCCATTAACTTTTTCGCGTTTGGAATCAAGTCTTCTTCGTACAAAGATTTACCCACTGGCTTACCATCGGCCGCCAAGAAAGTGTTCGCGATGCCGCCGCCCACGATGATTTGATCGCAAATGTCAGACAGGCTTTCCAGTACTTCCAGTTTGGTCGAAACTTTTGAACCACCCACGATGGCGACTAGAGGGCGCGCTGGATTGTCCAGAGCCTTACCCAGTGCATCCAGTTCTGCTGCCAACAACGGACCTGCACAGGCAATAGGTGCAAACTTAGCTACGCCATGGGTAGACGCTTGCGCACGGTGCGCGGTGCCAAAAGCATCCATAACAAACACGTCGCACAATTCTGCGTAGGCTTTTGCTAATTCGTCTTCGTCTTTTTTCTCGCCTTTGTTGAAGCGAACGTTTTCTAGCAGCACCAATTCGCCTTCTGCTACTTCAACGCCAGCACGAAAATCTTTAATGACAGGCACGGTTTTGCCTAGGGCGTCAGACAAGTAATCTGCAACTGGTTGCATGGAAAATTCATCGGCGTACTCGCCTTCCGTTGGGCGACCCAAGTGAGACATGACAATCACTTTCGCACCGGCTTCTAACGCGTGTTTGATGGTTGGCATAGACGCACGTAGACGCGCATCGGAAGTTACTTTGCCATCTTTAACGGGCACGTTTAGGTCTTCACGAATTAAAACACGTTTGCCTTTAAGGTCTTGATCGACCATGCGTAGTACAGACATCTTTATCTCCTTCATAATATTTCAATTCTTTTGTAGGCCGGATAAGGCACGCCATCCGGCTGGTGTTTATTGTCGGGTGGCGCTCGTTCCTCGCTTACCCGACCTACAGGTATTTATTTGCGTCCGACGTCCGACTCCAGACGTCCGACTTGCACAACCGCATCCACCATGCGATTCGCAAAGCCCCATTCGTTATCAAACCAAATCAGCAGTTTTACTAAACGGTCGCCACTGACTCGGGTTTGGGTGGCGTCGATGACACCACTGCGAGCATCGTGATTAAAATCCACCGATGCGTGAGGCTCCTGACTGTAGCCAATCAGGTTGTGTAATTCGTTTTCGCTTTTGCGTTTTAACAGCGCGTTGATTTCGTCGCTGTTGGTTGCGCGATTGAGTTGCAGCGATAAATCCATGGCCGACACATTTAACGTGGGTACGCGCAAATGCAGGCTTTCGATTTTGTTTTCCAAATGAGGCATTAACCGGGAAATGCCTTTTGGTAATGCCGTGTCCACGGGAATAATACTGGTGACAGCAGCACGGGTACGACGCAAGTCTGACGAGTATGCGTCTATCACAGGCTGGTCATTCATGGCGCTATGAATCGTGGTGGTCACACCGGCTTCGATACCGTAAGCGTCTTGCAACACCTTCATTACAGGTAACACGCAATTGGTGCTGCACGATCCCACAGAAATTAATTGGTGATCGCTATGTAATTCGTTTTGGTTAATGCCCGCGATTAACGTGAAATCCATGTCCGGTTCGCCCGGCTGACTGAGCACCACTTTTTTTGCACCGGCTGTGATGTGCTGCGTTAACTCGTCACGGGTTTTGTATTGGCCGGTACATTCCAGCACCACATCCACATTTAATTCGGCCCAAGGCAGAGTCGCAATTTCGTTTTGATGCACAATGCGAATGGCGTGTTTTTGAGTGGCGGTTTGAATGGTTAAGCAATCGTTTTCGATGTGCACGGCATGAGGAAAGCGACCATGGGTGCTGTCGTAGCGCAGCATGTAGCTAATGGTTTCGCAGTCCGCCAGCTCGTTAATGGCAACGACTTGAATATCGTTTTGTAAATTGCGCTCGTAGATGGCCCTCAGGACACAGCGCCCGATTCGACCGAAACCATTGATTGCAATCTTCAAACACATGATTTATTCGTAATAACTAAAAATATTGAACCAACAAAATTGAAGGAATTAACAAAATAGAGCTTTTCCATAAAAGGGAAAAACCATATTCAAGATCTTCTGTATGGTTAATAAGACTGTAAATAAAATATATCGGAAGGTATAAAAAACCTTTGATTCCGAATCGAGACAAAACAGGCAATGCAGTGAGCCAAACACCTATAACAAACGGAATTACACCTAAAACAATTCCTGCTATACCCAATGCCTCTAATAAATGCACAACTCGAAATTCTCCTTGGTCGCGCGCAAGCGCCCTCCTACATTTTTAACCTTCTTACAAACAAAAACTCTCAAGTGACAAATCACGAGAGAGTTTCAGAAGCGTAATGAGCGAAGCTTAGACAAGGCACTCGAAGAGCGCGAAGCGACAAAATCATTTTTAGCGAGGCGCGCTCTTTATTTAACGGAGCGCTATGTAACGAGTTAAAAATGATTTTTAACGCAGTATAAGCAAGCGCAATAGCTTCCTTACAAAGTGCTCTCGACTGCTTCAACCACTTTTTCTACGGTAAAACCAAAGTGCTTCATCAAATCACCCGCAGGCGCTGACTCACCAAAGGTGTCCATGCCAACCACTTTGCCGTTCAAGCCAACAAACTTGTACCAGTAATCTTTATGGGCCGCTTCGACCGCAACACGGGAAGTAATGGCCGCTGGCAGTACAGACTCGATGTAGGCTACATCTTGTTTCACGAAGGCTTCTGCACACGGCATAGAAACAACGCGCACTGGAGTGCCTTTAGCTTCTAACGCAGCAGCAGCATCCATGGCCAGACCGATTTCAGAACCAGTGGCGATCAAAATCGCTTTAGCATTGGCTGCGTCTTTTAATACGTAGCCTCCTTTAGCGATGTCCGCTACTTGAGCAGGGGTACGATCTTGGTGCGGCAAGCCTTGGCGGGAGAAGATCATGGCCGTTGGACCGTCTTTGCGCTCTACCGCGCTCTTCCAAGCGACAGCCGATTCAACCGCATCACATGGACGCCAAGTGTTTAGGTTTGGCGTGGTGCGCAAGTTGGTTAGCTGTTCAACCGGTTGGTGGGTTGGGCCGTCTTCACCCAGACCAATGGAGTCGTGGGTATAAACGTGAATGGCGCGCTGCTTCATCAGCGCAGCCATACGGATCGCATTACGTGCGTATTCCATGAACATTAAGAAGGTCGCGCCGTAAGGAACAAAACCTTTGTGTAAGGCCACGCCGTTCATCATGGCGCTCATACCAAATTCACGTACGCCGTAGAACACGTAGTTACCGGATGCGTCGTCGGCCATGATGCCTTTGGCGTCTGGCCACAGTGTTAGGTTGGAGCCGGCTAGGTCAGCAGAACCGCCTAAAATTTCTGGCAGTTCTGGGGCTAATTTGCCAATGCTGTTTTGAGAGGCTTTACGGGACGCAATGCTTTCGCCTTTTTCTTGGCATTCTGCAATGTAGGCATCCATTTTGGCGCTAAAGTCGGATGGCAAATCACCGGCCATGCGACGTTTGTATTCGGCGGCTAATTCTGGGTAAGCAGCGGCGTAGGCAGCAAACTTGTCGTTCCAAGCTCTTTCAGCGGCAGCGCCTTTTTCTTTCGCGCTCCAGCCTTGGTAGACATCTTCTGGTACTTCGAATGCACCGTGGTTCCAGCCTAGACGTTCTTTAGTCAGGGCGATTTCGTCGTCACCTAACGGTGCACCGTGACATTCTTCTTTGCCTTCTTTATTTGGTGAACCAAAACCAATGATGGTTTTGCAGCAAATCAACGTCGGTTTGTTGGTCTCGGCTTTACCGGCCTGAATAGCCGCTTCAATGGCGGCAGCATCGTGACCGTCTACCGCTGGAACAACGTGCCAGCCGTAGGCTTCAAAACGTTTTACTGTGTCGTCAGTGAACCAACCTGGGTGGCCGTCACCGCCAGCAATTTCGCCGTCGATGGAAATGCCGTTGTCATCGTAGAAGGCGATCAGTTTACCCAAGCCAAGAGTGCCCGCTAATGAGCACACTTCATGGGAGATGCCTTCCATCATGCAACCATCGCCAAGGAACACATAGGTGTTGTGGTCAACGATGTCGTGGCCGTCGCGGTTAAATTGTGCAGCCAATACTTTTTCGGCCAGTGCCATGCCCACGCCGTTAGCAATACCTTGGCCTAAAGGGCCTGTGGTGGTTTCGATGCCAGGGGCGTAACCGTATTCTGGGTGACCTGGGGTTTTGGAGTGCAGCTGACGGAATTGCTTCAGGTCTTCGATGCTTAGGTCGTAGCCAGTCAGGTGCAGCAAAGAGTAGATCAGCATGGAGCCGTGACCATTGGATAGGATGAAGCGGTCACGGTCGGCCCAGTCTGGGTTGGCTGGGTTGTGCTTCATGTGGTCGTTCCACAGAACTTCTGCGATGTCTGCCATGCCCATTGGGGCGCCTGGGTGGCCAGATTTTGCTTTTTGCACAGCGTCCATACTCAGTGCACGAATGGCGTTGGCCAGTTGGCGGCGATCGGTCATGAATGACTCCAGATTGGTTCTCTCTCTGTGCTTTTTGTCCTGCCTAACTGACAAGACGAATCGGCCTAATCACAAGCCAAAACGGTCTTTGTCGGACAAAAAGTACGGGCATGAAATTTTAAGGGGGCGTATTGTCTCTCAGAATAGGCCATACGGCAACGCATCAAGGCCATTCACAAGGTGCAAATAGGATAAAAAATAATCAATGTCGATTTATCGAGGGGTTGGACCAGTTTGGCCGCATTTTGGGTACTGCCAAATAGATCGAAAAGGCTAGATCCAAAGTCCGATTAAAAAGCGTTGTAAGCAATGAGAAGAAAAAGGGCACCCAATCCTTTGGGTGCGATGGCAATAACCCGCTCAAAAATTCGTTCCGCATACCGACAATTTCATTTCCGTGATTTATCCACCTTTTGGCTTTTTAAATGACGGCGTAAACCCATCCATGGGGCCTTAACCTCGCCATCCATGGCGAGGACACATTTAAAAAGCCAAAAGCTGCATGATCACTGCGCTTGCGGAATCCCGAACTTTTGTTTTGATGTGTGTTTTTCAGGATTTCGAGCGCATGGAGAGCCTGCCCCGCGAATCGCTTT
>JBFHVZ010000146.1:0-10131 GCA_041589295.1 Pseudomonadales bacterium | reverse complement strand
GATGGCGTATTATGGTACACCATCATCCTCGCCCTGCCGATTGTGTATGGTTCGGCAGGGCTACGCGCCTCCGGTCACATCTTAGTGTGCGGAGTGCTGTGCATCTGCCTGTATCAATTTCTTAAAAACAAGTTGGTGCGTGAACGCCCGTTTATACGCTTTTTAAGCATTCAAGCGCACACCATGCCGTTGGACCGCTACAGCTTTCCCTCGGGTCACACCATGAACGCGGTAAACTTTGCCATCTTGCTGTCGTGGTTTTTCCCCGAACTGACATGGCTAGTCATGCCCTTTGCCGTACTGGTGGGAATTTCGCGCGTAGTGCTAGGAATGCATTATCCGACTGACGTTTTAGTCGGCACCTTGCTCGGTGCCTGCATCGCCATGGGCTCTTTAGAATGGTATCCAGCGGGCATATTCGCCGCCCACTGAATCAACCCATCAGAAAAACGGGAAGGCTAGAAAGATTTTAATTTGTCTTTCTGCTTTTTCTGATGATGTCGCAGTATGTATTTATGCCAACTCATGGTCAAAAACACGCCTGCGAAGATAATCAATCCCGTCAATACCAACAACAAACCGATATTGGACATACCGCTCGTCCTCATTTTTTTCCATTGGTCAGTTCCATTTTAGACCAGTACAATGCTGTGCTTTCTGCCACAGACAAAATGTTCTAAACAACTGACTCTTATGGACAAAAATGCCATCGAAGCGGCCGTCATGCGCCGTTTTCTGCAACACCTAGACACCCGCAAAGACGTACAAAATATCGACCTGATGACCATTGCTGGCTTTTGCCGCAACTGCCTATCTAAATGGTACAAAGCCGCCGCCGATGAGCTGGGCGAAACCGTTTCTGATGACCAAGCGCGTCAATGGGCCTATAACGGCATGACCTATGACCAGTGGAAATCGGACTATCAAGCCAAAGCCAGCGACGCTCAACTTGCACTGTTTAACCAACAGCAAGCCCTCCAAGCCGACCTAACCGCCTTTCGCGAAAAGCTAGCGGCCAACACGGTTGAGTTTGCCGAAACACTGGCACTGGTCGAAAAATGGTACGACGTACACGGTACTGCCTTTACCAATGGTCTAGACGAACAAAAAGTTGAAAATGCCAAAGGCCAAAACGAAGGCTCCATGAAGGTATTTGCACTGGGCCGTCTAAACGGCTTCACCCCAGAACAAGCACTGGCGTGCTTTGGTGAGCATTACCGCGATGTATTGGCCACACCAGATGGCAGCGACCATCAAAACATTCGCCAATTTATGCGCCACGGCTGGGCCGGTATTCAGTTTGAATCAGCCCCGATGACGTTAAAGCCAGCTCAATAACAATAGGTCCACGGACATGGCCACAGAAAGCGCGCTCAACACCGCCCCTGCCTTGCGTCTAAAAGCCAGCTTACATCCGTTTACGGTACTGGAGCTGGACACCTTGGACATTGAGTCCATTCGTCAGGATTTACTCAAGCGGCTAGAGCAAGCCCCGCAATTATTGCTACGCGCCCCTGTGGTCATTCAGTTGCCCAACCAACCGGTTTCGCTGGAACAAGGCCAACAACTGGTCGGCATGCTCAAAGCACTCGAGCTTATTCCCATCGGCTTGCGTCACAGCAAACCCGCAGACGGTGATAACAGTGCCGATAGCTCACTGTTGGCCGAAGCCCTAAACCTGCCCTTTGTAAAAGAAAGTAACAAAGAGAGCACAAAAGACAGCGCGAAACCCACCCCTAGCCAGCCCCCCATGGTGGTCAAACACCCAGTGCGCAGCGGGCAACAAGTGGTCAACCCCGATGGTGATTTGATTATTTTTGGCAATGTTGGACAGGGCGCAGAGGTACTCGCTGCAGGTAATATTCACGTGTACGGCACATTGCACGGCCGCGCCCTTGCTGGCATCAAAGGCAATCAAGACGCCACCATCACCTGTCTAAAACTGCAATCAGAACTATTCGCCATTGCCGGTCAGTTTCAAGTCAGCGAAGACATGGCCAGTCAACATTGGCAGCAAACGGCGCACATTTGTTTGCGAGATGGTCGCTTGATTATCGAAAGCGATTAAGAAATACTCACTCGCACTCAAGGCCACGCAGATGGCCAGCTTGAATCCATTCAAGACTCAGAAACACCGAGAGACATAGGGTAAAAACACTTGGCTAAAATCATCGTCGTCACCTCCGGCAAAGGCGGGGTAGGTAAAACCACTACCAGCGCAGCCATCAGTACCGGACTTGCACTCAAAGGCTTTAAAACCGTCGTGATCGATTTTGACGTGGGCCTGCGCAACCTAGACCTCATCATGGGATGTGAACGTCGCGTCGTGTACGACTTTGTAAACGTCATCAACGGCGAGTCCAACATCAAACAGACGCTTATCAAAGACAAGCGCGTCGAAAACCTCTTCATCCTGCCTGCCTCGCAAACCCGCGACAAAGAAGCCCTTACCAAAGAAGGCGTCGAGCGCGTACTTAACGAGCTAAGCAAAGACTTCGACTTTATCATTTGCGACAGCCCAGCAGGCATTGAGCACGGTGCACAAATGGCACTGTATTTTGCCGACGAAGCCTTGATCGTCACCAACCCAGAAGTGTCATCGGTACGGGACAGCGATCGCATCATAGGTATTTTGCAAAGCAAAAGCCGCAAAGCCGAAAACGGCGAAAGCGTTAAAGAACATCTACTACTTACCCGCTACAACCCAGAGCGTGTTGCCGCAGGCGAAATGCTGGCCGTAACCGACGTGGAAGAAATTTTAGCGGTAGACTTACTTGGCGTGATCCCAGAATCACAAGACGTATTAAAAGCCTCTAACCAAGGTACGCCTGTTATCCTGAACGACAACAGCACCGCAGGACAAGCCTACGAAGATGCCGTTGCGCGTTTACTGGGTGAAGATCGTCCGCACCGTTTTCTGGAAGCACAGAAAAAAGGATTCTTGGCACGAGTATTCGGAGGGTAAAACATGTCACTGTTTGATTATTTCAAATCAGAAAACAAACCCAGCTCCGCATCGGTTGCAAAAGAACGCCTGCAAATATTAGTGGCCCATGAGCGCAATCAACGCAGCGCGCCAGATTATCTGCCCGCGTTGCAAAAAGACCTGATGGCAGTGATCGCAAAGTACGTTCAAATTGACGAGGACGACATTCAAGTTTCCCTCGACAACCACGACCAGTTATCTGTGTTGGAACTGAACATAACCTTGCCGAATTAATTCGGCACACACTGGCACCCGCCACTAACCCCTTAATAAGCACGGCGCAGTACTGATTTGGTATGCGCTTCGCTTTATCCTCCTTTCAACATATTCTGTTAAGACCTCCTTTTAGTCGAAAGAGGAATAAAGCCTCAGGCTCAAAGACTAAAACAATTAATCACTCATGCCTCGTCCAAGCGCTAAGTCAACTAGACTTAGAATGAGCACCAGAGCGTTAGCAAAATAGTCACTTACTCTTCACCTTGCACTGGGCTCAAAGGCGAGCTTGGAATGCGATCATGAAAGTACTGCATATTGAAGACAGTAAAGACTACGCCCAATACGTTAAGGAAGAGATGCGTAGCAGTGATCATGATTCGGAGCTGGACATAATAAGCGTCCCTAGAGTCGCTGACGCAAAAGCACTGCTCGGCCAAGATGATTGCGATATAGACCTCATATTATTAGACCTATCCTTGCCTGATGCTAACGGCATGAGTGGCATCAAAAAAGTTCGAAAATCAAATTCAGCTATTCCCATTATTGTCCTATCCGGCACAGGTGAGCGAGAACTCGGATTAGAAGCCATTCGCAATGGTGCACAAGACTACATCATGAAGGATACGTTTACTGGCGAACTGTTATACAAATCCATTGACTACGCAATGGAACGCAAACGCCTCCAAGATGAAATGATTGCGTCTGCTTTAACCGATCTGGTAACGGGTTTACCCAATAGAAGCTATTTCATCGACCACTTAAAAGTATCC
Source organism: Pseudomonadales bacterium (assembly GCA_041589295.1). Classification (GTDB taxonomy): domain Bacteria; phylum Pseudomonadota; class Gammaproteobacteria; order Pseudomonadales; family Oceanobacteraceae; genus Bermanella. Next base: position 6,159 of record JBFHVZ010000146.1, on the reverse strand, counting down.
ATTGAACGAGTAAAGCGAAGCGGAAAAACGTTGTTTCTGTTGTACCTAGACTTTGACGGCTTTAAACAAATCAATGATACCTGTGGTCATACCGAAGGTGACCACTTTTTAGGTGAAGTAGGTGCGCGATTAAAAAATGCAGTTAGACAATCTGATTTTTGTGGCCGACTTGGAGGGGATGAATTTGCTGTCCTTATTGAGTCCGACCACAAAGAAACAGAGAAGATTGAGCCCATGATTGAGGCATTACTGCAAAATTTGAGGCTACCTTACAAAGCTAGAAACGGCGATCACATTGTCTGCTATTGCTCGGTCGGCGTGACTATGTTTGACCCGAGCACTCAGAAAAACGTCAGCGTTACTCAATTATTGCAAGAAGCGGATGACTCTATGTATGCAGCGAAACGCCAAGGTGGTGACTGCTATCAAGCCCATGATTCCGCTGCTCATTTAGCAACCAAGCAAAGTGCAAGTATTTCCTTACAACTTCGTACGGCCCTTCAAAAGCATGAATTCTTTTTACTTTATCAACCTATAGTTGATTCAAATACCAGAGCAGTACGTTCCCTTGAGTGCTTGTTAAGATGGCGGAAAGAAGATGGTAGTGTTATTCCACCAGACAATTTCATCACGTCGTTAGAAAAGTGCAAAATGATTAATGAGGTGGGCAATTGGATTATTGATACGGCAGTTACGGAATACATAACCAATGTTAACAAAGGCATCATCCCAGAAGGTACGTCTCTATCGCTGAATATATCGCCTGATCAACTAACCGAAAATGGCTTCATTGATTTTGTTACAAGTCAGGTAGAACGATGCTCTTTTAACTACCCATGGTTAACCTTAGAGATTACCGAACGAATGTTTCGGAGTAATTTTACTGACTTAGTACCCATTGTGGACGAACTAAGGAATATAGGCGTTAAAATAGCAATTGATGATTTTGGAACGGGTCATAGTAATCTTGCCAGCCTGCTCGTCATACCTTTTGACATTATCAAAATTGATAAAAGCTTTATTTCGGGAATTTTCGACGATGATGTTAGCAGTACACTAATACAAGCACTTATCTACATAGTGCGATCACTTGGAAAAGATATTGTGATAGAAGGCGTTGAAACCGATGGTGTCTCATGCGCACTTGCGAAAATGGGCGCTCACTTCCAACAAGGTTATTTATTCAGCCAGCCTTTACCTATGCACAAAATCACTTATCAATTTTCGGAAGTTTAACAATAGAAAACCAAAAGTCGCTTACTTTGGTCACAACATCCACAAAATTATCAAAATCTAGTGGTTTGTTAACGTAAGCATTAACAGACAAGTCATATGCCTTTTTAATATCCCCTTCTTGTGATGAAGTCGTCATGATGATGACTGGGATATTTTTGGTATGTGGATTTGATTTTATGTACTTAAGCACTTCAATCCCATCCATTTTCGGTAAATTAATATCTAAGAGTATGACATCGGGCTTAGCTTGCCCTTCGTACTTACCCTCTTGCTTAAGAAAATCAACGGCCTCCTTTCCATCTGACACATGATGTAAATGATTAATATTGATCATTCGGCTTTCTTTAAGTACTTCAATAGTCAAACGAGCATCATGGGGGTTATCTTCAACTAACAGTATTTCTATAGGTTCGTACATAATTTTATCCTACGTTAAATGGTCTCAACCTTCACGCTGAACGAACTGCGGAATTCTGACGATAAAGGTAGAACCCTGACCAAAAATGGAGTCAACCGATATAGATCCTTCATGTATTTCTACAATCCGTTTACAAATTGCTAATCCAATACCCGTGCCGGGATATTCAGTGATGGTATGCAATCTCTGAAAGACTTCGAATATACGTTTAAAATACTCACGCTCGATACCAATACCATTATCTTTAATGGAAATAATCACAAATTGATTTTCTGAACGAGCCGAAATTTTAATTTCCAGTGGTCTGTCAGGGTCTTGATATTTCACCGCATTCGACAGCAAGTTGCTCAATAACCTATCCATATAGCTTTTAATTGCTTCTATTTCGGTATCACCTTCTATTTCGACGTTAATATTTGTACCTGGATTTTCTGATTTAAAGCCATCCACCAACTTTTCAATGAGTCGCCCAACATTCACGACCTCAAAAATTTCACCACTTCGTTTTATTCTTGAGTAAGAGAGTAGATCTAAAATAAGGCTTTTCATGCGACCACAACCGTCTTCTACTATCGCAAAAAATTCCTTGGCCTCTTCATTTAATGCCTGAACATGCTTCCGTTTAATAAGCCCTATATAGCTTGAGATAATCCTTAGTGGTTCTTGCAAGTCGTGAGAAGCGGCATAAGCAAATTGTTCAAGATCTTTATTGGATTCAGTCAACTGACTTAATAGCTTTAGCGATTCTTGCTTAGCCAATTGCTTTTCATGTACATCTTCGATACTGCCCGCCATCCTATATGGAATACCGAGTTCATCCCTTAATGCATTACCAACGGCATGAAACCAACGATATTCACCGCTCTTGGTTTTCAGCCGATATTCAATATCGTAAGGCTCTTTGTCTTTTAGGTGTTTCTCTACCGCGTCTAACGTGCGAGCCTTATCATCAGGATGTAATCGACTTTCAAAGGCAGAAAAATCTGACTTAAATTCATGCTCTTGATACCCCAATAGGTTGTAAAACTGCTTATTCCAAAATACACGATCAGTGGTTACATCTTCCCAATCCCATATACCTACACTGGCCCCATTAATCGCCACTTCATAACGCTCTTTCTCAATTAAGAGCTGTTGTTCGGCACGTTTCAGCGGTGAAATATTTTGAAAGGCAACCAACATACGCGGTGCTGACTGGTTAAGACTGGTAATTGTCATGCCGCGACAGTGAAACCAAACGATACTTTGGTCTTTGTGGATATAGCGGACAACAATATCAAAAGGTTTATTGGGATTCTCAATATGAGCTTGTAACGCGGCGCTTTCGTGAGGTAGATCATCTGGGTGAACATATGACTGGCGCTGCTCAATACTAGGGTCTGACCTGTCAAAACCGAGTTCATGCCAAAAGCGGTCATTCACCCATTCTTGATCAGGGTGCTGAAGGTCGCGATACCAAAGGCCATCGAAGAAAACGGACTCTAGGAACGTAAAAATGCGTTCGTCGCGACTGATTAATTCTTTTAATTCTTTTTCAAGGTAGTGCATCGCTGACCCTGCCATATGCATTGGGAATACCCTGCATATAGCATAGTCTAGAAACGATTATTCGTCGGAGAAGAAGGGGCTTACATCAGGCTGGCAGGGTCGATCCAGCGTCCCAGTGAACGGCGGTCAATCACTAAGCCGTCTTTGCCTTCGATGTAGCGAAAGACCACCACAGCGCCAATTTCGACACCAAGGTCGTCACTGTCGGATTCATAGCGATAGCTGTTGCCGTCAATTTCGAGGGTGTGGCGATAAAACTCAGGCTTGCCTACCCATTCCACGTAAGGGCCTTCGGTTTGCACGCTTTGTAGCTCACCTTTGCCTTGTAGTTTTTGAATCTTATTGCGACGAAATGAACCACGGGCCATGGGCTACCTACCTCGATACAACTGAAAAACGGTTGCGCATTCTACCCTAGTTGAGCCAGAACCGCTTGCTAGACTTATACATGTCTTCTTGAGCATAGCAAAGCAGCTCAGGCACTTGGGATTTAGCTCTACTCTTTACACAGACACAAAACACAAGACTCAAAACATAGGATGTTGCTAATGCGCTTTAAACACATATTGCTGCGCACCGAATTACTGGTCAAAGATGTACAACTGGCGTTACGTCAGGGGGCTGACTTTTCGGTGCTGGCCCGGGAACACAGCGCCTGCCCCAGTGCAGCCAAAGGTGGCGACGTGGGCAATATTGACCCAGCTTACCTGCCGGAAAGCATTAAGCAGGCGTTGATGGACGCCCCCCTAGGTGAAGTCATTGGCCCTGTACCGAGTCGTCATGGCTTGCATTTGATTCAGCTTGAACAGCTCTAACTTAAACCTTCTACAAGTGGCGACTATCTTTAGCCAGCGACCTGCTTCAACCACCGGCCTCCTTCAACCACTGGCCTTCTACAGCCAGCCGCATTAGGTTTTTGGCTTTTAGGGCTACAAACCCTTACAAAGCCTTACCTAATTTGACGGTACATTTGCGCCACTTGAGTACAATCGTGCCACGACTAAGGGCAGAACTGAGGGCAGCCACATGCGAGCAAACGACTTACGTAACCGTTGGATTGGCGTACATCCGAGCAATGCCGTCATTGGCGCTTCGATTCAAGGCTGTCGCATCATTAAGGTTTCTGACTCGGTCAAGCAGATCGGCATCGCGAAGCAATGCCGTGCGCTTCGAGGCCGCATCATGCAGCCTGGCGAATATGTTTTTGTGCTGGCGCAAGTTCCAGCCAGCCGTGTAATTTGAAAACTGCGGGCTAGTAGCGCCCGCCACCCTCCACAATTTGCGCACGCGCTTCTTCTAGCCAACGCATGGCTCGGTTCATATGATTGCTACGCGGCCTTGGGTTCGACATTCTCAATGCAACCGAGGTGGCCTGCACCGCTTTTCGCAAGTCATTCACGGCGCCATCATACAAATTGCCTCCTTGTAAAACCTCCATCGCGTCAGTGATGTCCGCCATTGCATTGTTTAAACGGTACGTCACCAATGTTTGATTTGCGCCTTCATTTTTTTGGAGAGCTTCGGTTAATGCACGCGCACTCACATCGATGTTTTGCAATACGTTTAAGGCTCGTAAAAAATTGGTCACTGCTGTGACTTCGGCATCGTTAAAATTAATTCGCTGTGCGGGCGAAAGCGGTGCATTAAAGACATCCAGATTATAAAACGCCACTGAACCCTCAAGCGTTTGCACCACATTATTATGAAAAAACGGCGGTGTATCGGCGGCTTCAATCACAGACACGCTATTAAACGTTTGATCGCCAAAACTATTACTCACGGCATCAAAGGTTTTGCCGAATCCTCCATCACGGGGAAAGTCTTCTACCTCGGTGCGCGCAGGGTGTACTAAGTCTTCTACCCCTGTATTAAAGTTTTGATTAGCAAGTAATGGTGTATTGACCCTAGACTGCGCACCGCCATTGATATGACAAGTTTGGCAATCGCCTCCCGCGTTAGGGTCACCATTGCCATTTAAAAAGAGTGACTTACCTTGTTCGACATTGGCGTCTAAAAATTGAAATTGATTTATATTCGGTTCGCTTTGTCTTCCTGTGGAAAGCATAAAGATTTCCATATCATCCAGTTGCGACTCTGTCGGAAAGACAAAATCGACTCCTTCAACGCGGTTTAGTGTTTTCGGCAGATGTTGATTAATGGCCCCTTTAGGAAATAACCGCAACGAACCGGTTTCGGGCGCACCATCGCCAGACCAACCCGTCATTTGCAGCGGTGCATTTAACAGGTTTGGGTCACGTTCCAGACTAAACTGCATACCCAAAGTGTGGGGCACACTGCGCATCACAAATTTTTGCGTTGGGTCTTCTAAACCATCAACATTTTCTAAAATCAATCCAAAGGTGCGTAGCAGCGCTGAGCGCTCTAAATCCACCAGCAAAGGATTATTCTCGGCAACAAATAACGGGTCGCTATTCGGCAAGGTTTGAATAAAGTCGGGATCAATGGTCAGGTTATGCTGTTCTGGGTGACAGGTTCCGCAGGTGCGACCATTGCCCTGAAAGGTTTCTTCAAAAAATAATACGCGACCACGCTCAATCATTTGATCTATTAATTGCACACTGGGTACGGCTTGACTGCTGGCAAACGCAGCTGCGGCACTTGGCTCTGAACTTTGTATGGTGGCATCTGTTCTTAATTCGGTTTCTCTCAATTCTGTTAAATAGAGCTTCTGAAAAACCGACAGTGCACCTTCGGCAACTACCGCGTTTGGGCTTAAATGCGCTTGCTGAGTAAATTGTATAGCGTCGATTTTAAAATCGGCAACGGACAACCCTGCTTGGTTTAGCCTGCGCATTAAATTGATCTTTAATTCTTGCTCCCCGTTTTTAAGTTCCGCCAGTAACAGTGACCGCGTTTGGCTCTGACGGGGATTTTGCTCAGGATCAGCTGCATCTATTATCCAAATGAATAAAGATTCATGACTTGCGTGATTCAGG
>JBFHVZ010000145.1:0-10140 GCA_041589295.1 Pseudomonadales bacterium | reverse complement strand
GAAATCCTCAATGGTTTGAATGGCCATGGGGTTTTTACCCGTTGCGATTGCATGTTCAAATGGGCTTTCGCGATCGGCGTGGACGCCAGCGCTGTTCATGAGCGTCAGGGTCTCGATATTGTCGGTGTGATGCAATGCGAAGAGCAAAGCGGTTGCGCCGCCCATGGAGCTCCCCACTAAGTGGACTCGATCTAAATTCAGCGTGCGTAAAAATTGATTCAGTAACTCAGCTTGCTGCATTAACAAATAGCGATTGTCGGGCGCGTTGTCGGTATTGCCGTGACCGAGTAAATCCAGTGCAATGAGACGATATTGACTGGGAATACGGGTGGCCAGTCGATTCCACATGTCTTTGTTGCCGGTATAACCGTGCACAAATACCAGCGTGTGCTGCGCGTCGGTATTTAGGTTGTCGAGGTAGTGAACGGTAACGTCGCCCACTTTAAGCTGTTGCGGTTGCCAACCCGCCAACCAGCGTTGGGTGTCGATGGTTTGATCTAGCGCCGATTCGTAATGCTGTTCACTGCACGCACTCAGTAAGCCGACCAGTGCTAGCGCCAGCAAGGCTAAGCGTGCAACGCGCATCATTCTTCTGCACCTTTATTTAAAAACGCATTAATCGACTCGCGCGCTTGGTTTAGTTTTTCTTCACTTTTTTCTTTTAAAGCTTGCAGATTTTCTTCGGTCACTTTGTCGGCAACGGATTCGCTGATTTCGTTGCATTTATCGCTCAGTTGACCGTTAAGTTGTTCGTTGCAGGCTTGGTCGACGGTTTGTTTGATGGTGTCTTTTGCAAATTCTTTTGCTTTTTCGGCTTGTTCACAAGCGCTAAGTGCAAACACCATTACGGTAACGAGAAAAATGCGTTTAGAGAGCATGGAGTTTTTCATACAGTTCGGTGGCCTGTGTAAACACGTCTTCAATAAAATCGGGCTCAAGTATGTGGTTGGGTTTATACAGAATCAAGTGCATTTGCAGCCATTCAACTTGGATCTTCTTTTCTGCGAATTCAGTCAAATAGGGGATGGCTTGCATCGCTTTTTGCGGTTGATCGCTGCGGTAGGCCATGCCCAGTTTGGTATCAAGGTGTTGAAGCTGGTGTTGAGCAAATTGGTCGAACTGATCAAGCTGACGGCGTTTTCCTAGCAGCAAATGCCAGCCAGTTTTCGTTTGGGGTGGTTCTTCTGCTAAGTTTTTGGGAATCACCAAAATCAAGGTTTGCGTGGAGATGTGTGTATCCACATAACTGGCATCGCAGCTGAATATTTTAAAGTGTTCGGTTTCGGCGCTGATGCAGCGACCATGTTGTCGTAACTCTGCGGGGTTAACGCTGGCAAATGTCAGTTGCAATGCGGAGCGTGGCAGCCCGCCGATATTTTGATAATGCCAGTTGTTTTTCTTGGCCAGCTCACTGAGTGCTTTAGCCCGTTGCGGTTGCATTCTGGTGAGCAAGTAAAAACCAGCGCCGACTAATAACAACAGCGCGAAAAGCGTTAATGCCAGTTGAACAATTTCCATGGATGGTTTCACTGCGAAAACGATAAGGAACAATCAGGCCTGCAGTGTAACGTATTCCCTTTGCGCTTGCGGTGTTTAACGCAACAAACTTTTTAGCTCGTTCTCATCAATGTCGGCCGCTTCGGAAATGTCCATGTCGGGCTCTAAGCCAATACGCGCAAAGGCACTAATGGTGCTCCAATCGAGCTTGGTAAATGGGTGGTCGGAGTCTGCGAGGGTTTGTAGCGTGGCCACGGTGACGAGGTCGGTGTAGTCCGCTTGCTCAACTTCGCGATCAAATTTTAAGTAGTTGTTGGGGATGACCGCTAACTCCGTCGGAAACTTCCAGACCTTTAGTATGTGCCCACCCAATATGGGGTGAAGCTTGTCGATGAGTTTGTCCAAGGCAAAAACGTCATTGAGCAGTTCGGGGTGATCTTCCACATAGGTCAGAATCGGCAGGGCGCCGATTTTATGAACCAACCCACCGAGCATGGCTTGGTCGGGTTCTAAGCGGGTGAAGTGGGCTGCAAGGACGTGGCAAATAGAGGCAATTTCGGTGCTTTGTTGCCAGATGCTGCGCATGCGTTTGTCCACCACATCAGACGTGGCTTGAAACATTTGCTCCATGGCCAAGCCCAGCGCTAGGTTCGAAGTAAAGTTAATGCCTAAGCGACTGACGGCGGTATTAAGGTCGCTTACTTCTTTACTGGTGCGTACCAGCGGGCTGTTGGCCACCTTGATAATGCGCGCGCTTAGGGCCGCGTCTTGGGCAATGATTTTGGCGAGATCGCCAATAGAGGTTTCTATGTCTTCGGCTACGTCTCGCACGCGTAGCGCAACTTCGGGCAAAGTAGGTAAGACCAGACTGTCGCTTTTAATGGCGGCGACCAGATCGTTGGCAACAGTTTCAATGAGGTTTGCCATGGCAGAGGTACGTCCTTATCTCTCAAAGGGCTGTCTCCCTGCCGTGGCTTGCTGCGTGCGCATTTTGTTCGGGCCGCGGTTAACCTTCTTGCGTGGCGGGAGTCAGGTTGTAAGGTAAGTCTAGCAGCTTCAAGTCAGTGCACCCGTCCAAACTTAAGGTTGTGATGTCCTGCGCGTATTGGTCTTCGATGACGGCCAGAGCCTGCCATTGGTTGTCGCGGTACGCAGCGACGTTAACTAAATGACCGACCGCCGAGGTTTTATCTGGGCTGTGCAGTTCAGCGTTGCTGTTTGGTGCTTTCTGGGCGGCAAAAGCGATGCGGTACATGTGGCGCTTTAATTTACCGAGATACTGCATGCGCGCGACGATTTCCTGCCCTGTGTAGCAGCCCTTTTTAAAGCTAATGCCGCCTGTTTCGCTAAAGTTCAACATCTGCGGGATCAATTCGTCTGTGGTCTGCGGGGTGACATGGGCTAGGCCTGCCTGAATAAGGTTTGCTTGCCAGTCGCCGTCATTGCCAAGCTGTGCCGGTACGGCGTCATGGCTGAGCAGGGTGTTAACCGTGGCGGTGGCGCTTTCTGGGTTGAGCCATAGCTCGTAGCCTGCATTAAACGGCAGCTTGATCGCGGCTCCCAGTTCTGACGTAACCTGTTGATAATCGTGTTCCGGCGCTGCATTAAAAAGCTCGATGATGCGCTGCTCCGCAGCGGCTCCATTTAGGCCCATCATGACCCAATCGCTCGGCGCTAACTGAGTTTTAAAAAAAACGCGGTATTTATTTAGGTGGGTGAGGGTGATTTCCCCTAATCCTTGATTCATTGCCATTAGGTAGTGGCTGGACTGGGGCGAGTTATCCAGCGAGATCAGTGTAAAACTGGTAACCATGCGTCCTTTCGGTGTGCAGCAAGCACCACGACGAAATTGTTGGGGTGTGATGTCGTTGAGGTTGCAGGTAAATTGGCCTTGCATAAATTTCGCGCTGTCTGGGCCGGTGACACTGATAAGATCGCGCCCAGTAATGGGGTAGAGCACAAGCGTTGAGCTGTCGGCTGCACCCTGTTGAGCTGAGGACGAGGCGGCAAATTGATTCCAAAAGTCAGACATGACAAACACTTAGCGAACAGTAAAAACCCTACCATTTTACTCAGGTTAAGCGGGACTGCCATCACTTTAGGCCCGTGGTATACTGCCGCCCAAATTTTGCTGCCGCATTTATGCTGCTGTAGTTGACTTGCCAGACGAGGTTCCCGTGTCTGAACAAAATTTTGAAAGCCCAGAAGCCATTGAACGTAAACGCCTTTGGTGGCACAGCCGTCGCGGCATGTTAGAGCTGGATGTGCTGTTGCTGCCGTTCGTGGAAAACAAGTACGCTGGTTTGAGCCCAGAAGATCAGGCCAAGTACCGTAAGTTGCTAGATTGCGAAGACCCAGACTTGTTTCAATGGCTGATGCAACATGCCGAACCTTCTGACCCAGATTTGCGCGATATCGTCGATATGATTTTGGGCCCAGTGAAAAAGAAATCTTAAACCCTTGCGTTTAGCCAAGGTGTACATGGATGTACTCCCATCTTGAATTGGCCGTTCGGCCATCGCCAACGTTGCTTAAACTATCGCTTGCTGTGCATGTCGTGGTGCTGTTGATCATGGTGCCGATTTACGCGCGGGTCATGCTCCAGCCGACGCTTGAGGGTGTCTTGCTGTTGGTGTTCATCGCTGTGCAAGGCCGGTTACTGTGGCGACTGAGTCAGCGACAATTCGAATGGCAGCAGTCTTGGTATTGGCGTTATCAGGCAGGGCGTTGGTCTCTCGGCCGTGATGCCGAATCGTTAGAAACAGTGGAATTGTTGCGCGCCGAGCGAGTGCTGCCCGGATTGACACAGTTGCGTTTTCGACGGGCGGGGGGCCGGCTTGAGCGCCAAACTTGGCTGGCGGATCGCTTAGAGCACGACGCCTTTCGCCGTGCTCGCATCCTGTTGGATATGCCAGATGATGCAAACTGAACGAATCAGGTAAGTATGCAGGCGTTAAGGCGTGAGCACAGTGTCGTAGGCCACAGGCAGAAGTGCAGGGTGGCTCAGCGAATAATGCAGGCCGCGACTTTCTTTACGCAAAATAGCACACCGAATGATCAAATCCGCCACTTCTACCAAGTTTCGCAATTCCAACAAGTCGCTGGTGACCTTGTAGTTGCTATAAAACTCGGTGATTTCCTGACGCAGCAACTCGACTCTGTGTTGTGCGCGCAGCAGGCGTTTGTCGGTTCGTACAATGCCCACATAGTCCCACATAAAGCGACGCAGCTCGTCCCAGTTATGGCTGATCACCACGTCTTCGTCTGAGTCGGTTACTTGGCTTTCGTCCCAGTCGGGGGCAAATGGAACTTCGTGGGTCTCTTGGAGCTGTTGCAGTATGTGTTCGGCGGCACCTTGACCAAATACAATGCACTCTAACAGGCTATTACTGGCCAAGCGGTTAGCCCCGTGCAGGCCGGTATGAGCGCTTTCGCCCACCGCATACAAGTTGGGAATATCGGTACGACCCTGATGGTCGGTGACGATGCCGCCGCAGGTGTAGTGAGCCGCCGGTACAACAGGAATAGGCTGTTTAGCGATGTCGATGTTTAGCTCAAGGCAGCGTTGATAAATGGTGGGAAAGTGCTCAACGATGAAGTCTTTGGGTTTGTGGCTGATGTCTAAGAACAGGCAGTCTGCACCCAAGCGCTTCATTTCGTGGTCGATGGCGCGGGCGACGATGTCACGGGGTGCCAGCTCGCCACGTTCGTCGAACTTGTGCATAAAGCGTTGACCGTTAGGTAGCAGCAGTTTGCCGCCTTCGCCGCGCACGGCTTCGGTTATCAAAAACGATTTGGCTTGTGGGTGATACAAGCATGTTGGGTGGAATTGGTTAAATTCCAAGTTGGCCACGCGACAGCCTGCTCGCCAAGCCATGGCAATGCCATCGCCAGAAGTGCCGTCTGGGTTGCTGGTGTATAAATAGGCTTTGCTTGCTCCGCCGGTGGCAATCACTACTGAGCGCGCGCGAAAGGTCTCTACATGACCGGTTTCTGTATTTAAAACATACGCGCCCACTACACCTTTACCGGGCAGGTTAAATTTTTCACAGGTAATCAGGTCAATGGCCATGCGATGCTGCAGCAGGCTTATGTTGCTGTGGCTTAGCGCGCGGCCTACTAGGGCTTCGGACACAGCAGCGCCGGTAGCGTCAGCGGCGTGAATAATACGGCGATGGCTATGACCACCCTCTTTGGTGAGGTGATAACTGTCATCATCTTGCTTAGAAAACTGAACCTGTTGTTCGATGAGCCACTCAATGGCTTGGCGGCTATTCGAAACCGTGTGCTTAACTGCGTTGTAATTGCACAGACCGGCTCCGGCATTCAGGGTGTCGTCGATGTGCGCTTTGATGCTGTCGTCATCGTCCAATACTGCAGCGATCCCCCCTTGGGCCCAACGGGTGGAACCGGCATCTAGGGCATCTTTGCTCAGCACGGCCACTTTGGCGTGGTCCGCCACATTCAACGCCACAGCCATCCCCGCAGCGCCGCTGCCGATGACCAGAACATCGTAAAAGTGCCGATCCATTTTTACCTCAAAGACGTGCAGATTGATTAGAATGGCGGGCACTATACTGACTTTGATGGGTGAACAGAAGTGCGCGTGGTCAATCTACGCCGTTGTTTCCACCCCAAAAAACTTTTAGGTCATTTCAATGAACTTTTTAAATCGGCCAGCTTCTAACGCCCATCGTTTTAACTGGCGCCGTGCGGGGGAGTAATGTCGGCACAGGACACAGATCAGCAACTGGTGGAGCGGGTACAGAAGGGCGACAAGCGCGCCTTTGATCTGTTGGTAATCAAATACCAACACAAGATCATGAGCCTGATTAGCCGCTACATTCAGGATTCTGCCGAAGTGCAGGATGTGGCGCAGGAAGCGTTTATTAAAGCGTTTCGCGCCCTTAAAAATTTCCGTGGTGACAGTCAGTTCTATACCTGGTTGTACCGAATTGCGGTGAACACCGCGAAAAACCACTTGGTGAGCCAAGGCCGTCGCCCACCGACACAAGATGTCGAAGTCGACGACGCGGAACATTATGCCGAGGCAGGGGCTCTAAAAGACACCGCCACACCAGATCGGCTATTAGCACGTGATCAGCTAAAAGCAGTGGTTTATGGCGCCATCGAACAACTGCCGGATGAATTGCGCACAGCGATTACGCTGCGCGAGATGGACGGGATGAGTTACGAGGACATTGCGGAAATCATGCAGTGCCCTATCGGCACGGTGCGTTCGCGCATCTTCCGTGCTCGAGAGGCCATTGATAAAGCCATGTTGCCGCTGCTGGAAAAAACCGCCTAAGGGCACTCCTTGCAGGGGAATACCTTGCATGGGAATAAATGGGTAAATGAGGTGAATATGAGCCAGAAACAAAACGAATCATTATCCGCCCTGATGGACGGAGAACTGGACGAAATGTCCTTGCATCGCCTATTGAAAAGCGATGATCCTGCCGAGCAAGCGGCCGTGCGTGAAACTTGGTCACGCTACCACCTAGCCCGCGACACTATGAAAGGGGATGTGGATCAGTTTGCGGGTGTGGATATCAGTGCTGCTGTGAGCGCCGCGCTGGCGGATGATGCGCCGCTGTCTCAATCTGCAGTGGCCAGTGCTACACGCCAGCCATGGTGGAAACCCGTTGCAGGACTTTCGGTGGCGGCCTCTGTTGCATTTGCTGTGGTGATCGGTGCGCACTTTACGCAAGACGGTCTACAACCAGAGCAACAGCTTGCCGGTAAAACTGAAATCAAGATCGTGACGCCGGAAGTGACTAAAGAAAAAGGGCCAACCATGCTGGCCGAAAATCCAGTAAATACGACGCAACAAAAAGAGTTGCAGCAAGCGCAGCAACGTTTAAATAGCTACTTGAAACAGCATGCGCAAGACAGCGCAATTGGTCAGGGTCGTACCGCGATGCCGTTTGCCCGCGTGGTGAACTTCGAAACCCAAGAACCCGTGCAAGTGCCTGCCAATATTAATAAATAATGCAGAGCAGACTGACGCAGCACCGCCGCCAACGGACGTGCTGTGTGACTTTGTTTAGGAGATAGAATGAACCCCAGCATCCCTTCCCTAGGCCGTATATTGGTGGGATTCGTAATGGGCTTGAGCGTCGTGCAAGCGGCCTCTGCCAACCAATCCTTGACCGCAGAAGGCTGGTATGAGCGCATGTTACAAGAAGCGCCGAAAGCCCAGTATCAGGGAATATTTACCCACCAAAGCGGTGGTCAATCGCAAAGCGTGGAAATTGTCCACGGCATGAAAGAGGGCCAAGTTTGGGAGCGATTACTGCACTTGGATGGGCCTGCCCGCGAAGTGATTCGCAAAGGCGAGCAATTGTTCTGTATCTACCCAGATGCTCGCGTCGAAAAAATTGAGCAGCCTACCAACGGGCCATTCGCGGCTGAGTCCATGGTCAGCACGCAACAACTGCAACAGGGTTATGAATTTGTTCTGCATGGCGCTAAGCGAATCGCTGGTCGCCCAGCGGTTTTGGTGCAGCTAAAACCTAAGGATGAGCTGCGCCACCATTATCTTGTCTGGCTCGATCATCAGACCAGTGTCGCGCTAAAAAGCGAGCTGGTGAACCAACGTGGTCAGGTGCTGGAACGTTACCAGTTCAATTACTTCGCCCCATACGATCAATGGAACGAACAAATGTTCAGCCCACGTACTCAAGGCATTGAGCTGGCGTTTCAAAACACAGCGGCCGCGGCTGAACGGGCGCCCGCAAACACAGACACAAATACAGGCTCAGCTAGCACAGCTAAAAGTGAACAACACGCCGAAACCGAGCTAACGGTTCAAAACTGGAAGCTAAACTGGCTGCCCACCGGATTCCTGCAAAAAGAAAACACTCAAACCGCCATGCAGCGAGCCCACGACGGTCGCCGTATGTACAGCGATGGCATCGTGATGTTTTCGGTTTACGTTGAGCCTGCCCATGAAGACAAACAGGATGGCTTAGCTCAGGTTGGTGCAACGGTTTTGGCCGTACAGCACAAGCAATGGCAAGGGGTCGAGCATCGTATTACCGTGGTGGGCGAAATCCCACAACAAACAGCGAAGCGCATTGCACAATCTGTTGAGTTAATGTGAGTTCGTGTTTGAGGTAGTATGGCGGCGTTTTTGCCACCAATGAGACGTCCATCATGATTGAAGAACAGGCCCGAGTGCTACGTGTAGATGGCGACACGGTTTGGGTTGAAGCCATTCGGCAAAGCGCTTGTCAGTCCTGCAGCGCGCAAAAAGGCTGTGGCCACAGCTTGCTGGCCAAGGCCAGTCAGCAGCGTCTCGAAGTCGAGGTATTTCGCAATGAGGTTACCGTGGCTGAGCAGGATCAGGTGCTCATTGGTGTACCAGAGCAAGCGGTTCTTAAATCTTCGCTGTTAATCTACGGCACCCCTTTGATTTTAATGATTTTACTGGCCTTGCTGACTCAAGGCCTGTTTGCCCATGAAGGCGCTACCGCCTTTATGGCATTTTTGGGTTTGCTTGGTGGGTTTGCGTATGTGAGTTGGCGAAGCCGCCACCTTGATATTGCCCAGTGGCAACCCAAAATACTGCGAGTAATACCGACAGAGCAAAAAACCATTCCCGTCTGCCATTTATGAGCGGTGGGGCTGTGACAAGGAGAAAAAAGCGTATGTTTCGACGCATAGCGTTCGGTTTTGTTTTATTGGTCTCACTGTTTACGACCAGCTTGGGGCATGCCCAGTTACCTGATTTTACTGAGCTGGTGGAGGAGGCCTCCCCAGCGGTGGTGAATATCAGCACCATTCAAAAAGCGCAGGGGCGCTTTCACGGCAATATGGACTTGCCAGAGGGCGTGCCCGATATTTTTAGGCATTTCTTCGGCTTCCCAGAAGGGGGGCCAAGAGGCCAAACCCCAGAGCGCACCTCATTGGGTTCGGGCTTTATCGTCAGTCGCGATGGCTATGTATTAACAAACAACCACGTGATTGACGGTGCCGAACAGATTTTCGTGCGTTTAAATGATCGCCGCGAATTTGAAGCCAAGTTGATCGGCTCTGACGCCAGTTCAGACTTGGCTTTATTGAAAGTCGAAGCCGACCGCTTGCCTACCGTGCAAATCGGTAAATCCGAAAAACTAAAAGTAGGCGAGTGGGTGGTGGCCATCGGCAGTCCGTTTGGCTTCGATTATTCCGTGACTGCAGGTATCGTCAGTGCCAAAGGCCGCAGCCTACCTAACGAAAACTATGTGCCTTTCATCCAAACCGATGTGGCGATTAATCCGGGTAACTCCGGCGGCCCGTTGTTTGATCTCAATGGCAAGGTAATTGGTATTAATTCGCAGATTTTCAGCAGCACCGGTGCCTCCATCGGTTTATCTTTTGCCATCCCCATTGATGTAGCCATGGTTGTGGTGAAGCAGCTGAAAGAAAAAGGCGTTGTCAGCCGCGGCTGGCTGGGTGTGCAAATCCAGGAAGTGACCGTTGAGATCGCCGAATCATTCGGCCTGAAAAAGCCTATGGGCGCACTGGTGTCTCAGGTAATTGAGAACACGCCGGCCGAAAAAGCCGGTATTTTGGCCGGTGATGTGATTGTGCAGTTTAATGGTGAAGATATAGGCGACTCATCCAGTCTGCCGCCATTGGTTGGGCGGGTGCCGGTGG
>JBFHVZ010000144.1:0-10340 GCA_041589295.1 Pseudomonadales bacterium | reverse complement strand
ACGCCAAGGTAAAATAACGCGCAGCCACAAAACCTCTAAACCACAATAGCGCACCAGATAACAAACCCGAGGCCACCACGGTTATGCCAGTCAACACCACAATGGGTGTGATCACTTTATAGGGTAAGAACAACACCATAATAAGATTGGTGGCGGCTAAAATTCGCAAGCCGACAAAGTATCGATACAACCATCGACTGTCGCGCCGCAACTTAAGAAAGCTGTCCATAAAGGTCAGCGAGGCTATTTGATACAGGCTGTAAGCAACGGGAAAGTACCAGCTATTGATGTGTGGCATGTTGGGCCAAAACCAAACAAAGCCACGGCCGTCGTAGCCAAGCTGAATACCCACAAGGGTTATCACGGACAGAACATAGAAAAGGTAGGTGCGCTCGCGAATGGTGATGTAAATAAACAGGTTGTAGATGGCCATGGCCAACATGACGGCGTAGAAACCGCCGTACAACATCTGTTGGGTTAACAAATCGGCCTCGTACAGGTCTTCTTGCCACCAAGTTATCGGCAGCAGCAAAGTGCCTTCGGTTTCTGCTCGAATGAGCAATTGCCATTGCCCCGGCGCGTCAGGCTCGAACGCCACCACATAGTCATTGACCTGTCGTTCGCGGGTGTAAAACGGTCGAGCATCCCCAGTAAATACTTGTTTGACCACATTACCATTGTGAATAAAGTAAATATCCACATAGTCCAGCAAGGGATAACCTATCTGCAGTATCCAGTGGGCGGGCTTAGTGACCCAAATATCCTGCCGCACCCAAACCCGGTTTTGGTCATAGCCTTCGTTAAGCTCTTTGTTTAGCAGCTGCCAGTCTGCCTGCGTACTGGCTTGCTCCCAGCTTAAGGGGCGCTCACTGTCCTCCAGCCAGAACTGAGCAGGCTGAACCTGCAGCCCTGGTAAGATTTCTTCCGCTGACTGGGTGTTTGCGTCTAACTGTGGTTTAACTTCAACATGGGCTGAGGTACTGCCACGATCCCCATGAGGTACCATCTCGGAAGGTTGCGCTGCGACTATCCAAGGCCAAAAAAGCAATACGCTCACCAGAAAAACCAAAAACTGTGCGCTCAAACGTCTTATCCTTTTTTCCATCCTTTTAGCTTAGGCGATATCTTTTTATTGGTAATGAAAGCTGATCAGAAATAAGTGCTATAAGCGTTGAAAAACTGGGCCTCGCTGCCTAAGGTTAGGGTTAACAGCACGACGATCAACATCTCAATTCTTGGAATTGAGCAAGGGGAGCTGTATGTACGATGTGATTGTGCTGGGATCGGGTGTCGTGGGTATGAACACGGCCTACTGGTGTGCCAACGCTGGATTGAAAACCCTCGTGGTGGACAGGCAGCCTCTCGCCGGTAACGAAACCTCTTACGCCAATGGCGGGCAAATTTCGGTCAGCTTTGCTGAACCTTGGGCCTCGGCGGCCACGCTGCGCAAGGCGTTGATCTGGTTATTCCAAAAAGACGCTCCCCTCCAGTTTTCGCCTCGGTTGGACTGGCGGCAATGGCGTTGGTTGATGCAATTTGTGGTCGAATGCATGCCACACAGGTATCAACGCAATGTCACGCAGCTAGTCCAGCTGGGACTTTACTCCCGCCACTTACTCAAACAGCTCCGCACGCAGCACGACCTGCAATATCAACACTTAGAACGGGGTATTTTGCAGTTTTACCGCGATCATAAATCCTTCGATGCGGCCAAACACACGGCCTCGTTAATGCGCACCTTGGGCTGTGAGCGGCAAGTTGTTAGCACGCAACAGGCGGTCGAGATCGAACCAACGCTGGCTCACATAGCACACGATATAAAAGGCGCGACCTACACCCGTGACGACGAAAGTGGCGATGCCCATCGTTTCTGCTTAGCCATGCAGCAGGTTTGCGAGGACATGGGAGTGGTGTTTCAGTATCGCACCCGAGTGGATAAGGTGTTTGCCGAAAACAAATTGGTCAGAGTCGTAGTGGAACGTGATCGACACTACGACGTGATCACGGCACCTCACATCGTCATGGCGTGTGGTAGTTATTCCGCACCGTTGTTGCGCCCTCTAGGCATTGATTTAGCAATTTACCCAGCCAAGGGATACAGCGTTACTGTGCCGATCAAACACGCGAACGGCGCACCCAGTGTCAGCGTGACCGATGACCAATACAAGGTAGTGTTCACGCGTCTAGGCGACCAGCTGCGCATTGCTGGAACCGCCGAATTATGTGGCTACGACATGAGCATTAATGAACGCCGCTGCGAGCGCATGGTGCGCCATGGTCAATGGCTCTTCCCTGAGATGGGGCCTTTCGAGCGGGCTCGCTATTGGACAGGGCTGCGCCCCGCCACACCATCCAATCTGCCTTATGTGGGCGCTACGCCATTTCCTAATCTTTGGTTAAACACCGGTCACGGCACATTAGGCTGGACCCTAGGCTGTGGCAGCGGGAAATTGCTGGTCGATAAAATGACCAAGGGCACCACTGACTTCACCCTGCCGCAAGCGCTCAACATCCGCAGCCGACGGGCTTAACCACACTCGCCTCAAGCTCTGCTATGGTTATAAAGAAGGACTCAGCGCTTGGAGCGACTATGGCTCGCCAAAAACCCAAAGCACAACCCGACGCCGCTGCGGACGAAAAGCCCAAGGGCACTCGTCAGACTGGCGGCGATAAAGGACTGATCGTGAAGCTCGTCGTGCTGCTGGTAGTGGTGGTTATCGCCGTGTCCATTGGTGCGTATTTCCACGAGAAACAAAGCGCCGAACCGCTGGGTTACGAATATTTCAAAAAGCGGGGCTACGATAAAATCAAAACCCTAGAGCCAGACCCAGTGGAAACACCAGAAGAAGAGCAAGACGCCAAGATCAAAGCTCAGCGGAATATCTTTTTGCAAGATTAGAGTAGTTCGGCCCCCATTGCTCTTGCAGGCTTCAATTGCTAGCATGCGCACTATCAATGCGCATCCCACCCAAAGGCAACTGCCATGAGCGAGCGACTCGACAAACCCGCAGCCAACAAAGCCTCAATCAAGAAAGCCACCAACTTAAGCATTAACAGCCAACTTCTGGCTGAAGCTAAAAGCCTGAAAATTAATCTATCAGCCACGCTAGAAAAAGCGCTAGATGCTGAGATTAAGGCAAGCAAACGGAAAAAGTGGCTTGAGGAAAATCAGGCGGCCATAGAAAACTGCAACGAGCTGGCAGAAAGCGAAGGCTTGTTTTCGGACAAACACAGGGGTTTCTGATGAAGCAGTTTGATCTGTATGAGAATCCCGACTCAGCCAGTGCTAAAACCTATCCTTACTTAGTAGATGTTCAGTCTAGTTTGCTGTCTGACCTGAACAGTCGAGTGGTGATACCGATTGCGCGAGCAAACGCCCAAAAGCCTTTTCCGGTAAACCTGTGCCCAATAATCGAGATTGGCGACGAACACTTCGCACTACTCACCCATCAAATCACCTCCGTTTCACGCACATTTTTACGTAAACAATCCGGCACTCTGGTGCTCAAACGAGACGACATCATTGCTGCGTTGGATTTTCTGTTTACTGGCATTTAGCCAACGCTGTGATCGCCCCCAAAAAAAAACGGGAGGACATGACTGTCGCTCCCGTTTTTTGTTTTTACGCGTTTTTCATATGTACACAGTTGGCTTGCGGTCAGCTCAAGCGCTTAACGCAAACCTGTCGATTACACTTCTTTCGCGTTGATCTTGGCGTACCACTCTTGTGGGCCGGTTTGGTGAACCGAGGTACCCTGAGTGTCTACCGCGACTGTTACTGGCATGTCCACCACGTCAAATTCGTAGATGGCTTCCATACCCAAGTCATCAAAGCCAACTACTTTGGCGTCTTTAATGGCTTGCGATACCAAGTAAGCAGCCCCGCCTACGGCCATGAGATAAGTGGCTTGGTTGTCTTTAATGGCTTCGATGGCCACTGGGCCACGCTCTGCTTTACCGATCATGCCCATTAGGCCGGTTTTTTCCAGCACGGTGCGGGTGAACTTATCCATACGCGTGGCCGTGGTTGGGCCAGCCGGGCCAACAACTTCGTCGCGTACTGGGTCAACTGGGCCCACGTAGTAGATGAAACGATTGGTTAGATCCACTGGCAACTCTTCGCCCTTGGCGATCATGTCCACCATGCGCTTATGCGCAGCGTCACGACCGGTCAGCATCTTGCCGTTCAACAACAGGGTTTCACCGGGTTTCCATGCTTTCATGTCTTCGCGGGTGACTGTGTTCAGGTCAACGCGGCGTACACTGTCGCCCACTTCCCACGTGATTTCTGGCCAGTCTTCTAGTTTAGGTGGCTCTAATTTGGCAGGGCCAGAACCGTCCAACTCGAAGTGTGCGTGACGAGTCGCCGCACAGTTTGGAATGATGGCCACAGGCTTGTTCGCCGCGTGAGTTGGGTAATCGGCTACCTTGATGTCCAGCACTGTGGTCAAACCACCCAGACCTTGAGCACCGATGCCCAGCTTGTTCACTTTCTCGAACAGTTCTAGACGCAATTCTTCAGCGCGATTAGACGCGCCACGGGCTTGCAGCTCTTTAATGTTGATTGGCTCAAGCAAAGCTTCTTTCGCGATTTGCATGGCTTTCTCAGCGGTACCGCCGATGCCTATGCCCAACATGCCCGGTGGACACCAGCCCGCACCCATTTTCGGAATCTGTTCCAGCACCCAATCAACGATGGAGTCGGATGGATTCAACATGGCGAACTTGGATTTCGCTTCTGAACCGCCGCCCTTCGCTGCCACATGCACATCTACCGTATTGCCCGGAACCAAACGGGTGTGGATAACCGCAGGCGTGTTGTCTTTGGTGTTTTGACGCTTGCCGTCTGGGTCAGCCAATACAGATGCGCGCAGCACGTTGTCTGGGTGCAAGTAAGCACGGCGAACACCTTCGTTGGCCATGTCTTCAACACCCATGGTGGCGTCTTCAAAGCGCACATCCATACCAATGGTCAGAAACACAGTCACAATACCGGTATCCTGACAGATTGGACGGTGCCCCATAGCACACATGCGGGAGTTAATTAGGATTTGCGCGATGGCGTCTTTAGCGCCTTGAGATTCTTCTTTCTCATAGGCTTCTTCCATGGCTTTAATGAAATCTAACGGGTGGTAGTAGGAAATGTATTGCAGAGCATCGGCTACGCTCTGAATCAGATCCTCTTGCTTGATTACAGTCATCACACTCTCTCAATCGCGCTCTGTATTGAGCATTTTTTATACAATTGCATTTGAAGTGTGTGAATTGTAGCACGGCGATAACGATTAGGCTTATAGCGCAGAGTTAATCAGGCTATTAACCAAATCTATGGGCAAGCTCGGTTTTTAGATATCGGATTTGGAGTTATATCGCTAGATATGAAAAAGCCCAGACAACTACGTCCGGGCTTTAAGAAAAAATCACTCTTTGAAGATTAGGCGCGCAACCGAAGAAGGTGAGACAAGGCATAAATCTATTTTGGCGAGCCGCATCGTTGAACGAGACAGCTCCGCTATGTAACGAGCAAAAATAGATTTATAACGCAGTATCAGCGATGCAGGTAGCGCCTACCCGTTACCTACCACCACCACTTCATCGTGTTCGAATCTTCCTCTTCCTCCACATCAATCACACGGCTATCAAACACTTCTTCCAGCTCGTCTTCGGTCAGCGGACCTTGTGATTTAATGAAGCCGCCGCCCTCGGGCAACATACGGGTGATGCTCAACTCTTCGCGGGCTAAGTCTGTGGAAACCAATTGCAACGGGCCGTCGCCCACTGGGGCGTCATCCACCAACTCTTGTGTTTCGATAGAAGGCGGATCAATTTCGCTGTAACGCAGGTAATACACTTTATCGGCTTCGACCTGCAAACTCATTTGAGTAATACGTTTTAAGTCAAATGACTCAATGCCTTCTAAGCCGAACAGGGGTCGACGTATAATAATTTCGTACTGGCCTGGCTCTAACTCAAACCAAGTGTAACCATTGGCGCGAATGTTAAACACGCGCTCATCGTCAATATAAAAGCTTGGAGATTCAATTTCGTCGGCAGCCCACTGTGAATTGGGGCGGTAAACATACAGCAATGCGGTATTTTGGTAATCCCAACGGTTGGCGACGGGCTCATATTGCTTACCGCTGACCGTAGCGACATACGCTCCGTGGTTGTGACCAATGGATTGATAGATCTTTAAACAACCCGTGCTCAATAAACAGGCAACAATGCAGCTGAACCCTAGTATTATTTTTATCATTTCGGACTCATCACGCCACATCCAATTGTGACGTTTTGTAGGACATTTAAATCGGGGGGCTATGATGACATAATCGCGTCCCATAGCTCAATAAATACAGAACAAGAAAAATAACATGGGGTTTGCAATGGATCGCTCCTTTCTCACCGGGATATTCCTAGCGGGCACGATGATGGTACTGACGTTCTCGGCCAGCGATGCGGAAGACCAACGCGTGCGCATTGACGAAGACTACTATCAAAACGACATCGACAGCGCAGTGCGAGAAGCAGAGCGCAACCGACGCAGTAATCAGTTCGATTACTCCAATCGCTATTGGTACAACCGCACCACGGCAGAATCCTTTGAACTGCCTCAACTAGGTGCCGATGACCTTGAGCAGACCAACTTAGAAGGTGCGATTAATCCCTCTGCCGCAGGCGAAGCCAATATTGCGCAGCCTGACTTGCCTGAAAAAGACCAAGCGACGCTGGTACAAGAAAAAATGGACGTGGCGGAACAAGAAGATAAGTTGAACAAAACCAGTCAGCTGAACGAACCTATTCAAGCACCTGAGCTGCCAGGCCCTGTAATAATTGTTGATCAAATTGAACATCGTTTCCCCCGTGGCGACACGGTCAACGTTCAGGGTTTGTACTCAACCGGCACCCTAACGAGCACCCCTAGGGAGTAGTTTATGAAGTGGTTTAACTGCACCTTCTCAGTCGTATTAGTCACATCAGTCGCAACATTATCTGGCTTTGCCCTGAGCACCCAAGCTCAGGAAAACCTAGACGGTTACTACTCCAATGACTTACTCGATGCCGTTCTCGAAGCCAAACAGTCTACCCATCATTACGATTACAGCAGTACCTACCGTTATAAACGCACCACGGCGCAAAGCATCGAGATGGACCGATTGGATTTAGGCGAGATGGAAGATACAGGTCTAGCAGGAGCTTTAGATGCACCAGCAGCCGGTGTGGACACGTCATCCGAAGAAGACAGCCTAGTGTCGGTAGATGATCAATTACTGCGCAAAGAACAAGCAGAAGTCTCGCAAACCTACACACTGCCTACCCGAGGTATAGCCACAGACAGTTCGGTATCGCACACCCAAAACGGCATCATGTATTCGCAGGGTGTGGAAAACTCGAGCACCTTGGTATCCACCCCACGACCTTAAGGTTCGCAATTCAACTACGGTGAAACACCGCATCCAATGCGCGTTGATGACGCGCCTCTCGCGCTTGCTTGGCCACACCAAACAACTTTTTATCGCGCAGCCATTGGTTGGACACCTCGTCCGGCAACTGCGTTAAACGCTGCTCAAAGTTCTCGCACAATTGCTTAAACTGAGCAAACAACGCCGCTAAGTGTAAATGCACAAACGAAGACGTTGGCGCGGATGCATTTAGCCCGGTACGCAATGCGGCAATGCTGGCGAGCAAAGCCACCCCAGATTCAAATATTTCGCTAGGTAATCTATACCGAAAACTCAAAGACACCAGTACCGAGGCAAACCCCATTAAGACATGAGCGTCCTCTAGGGTGCGAAATCGCTTGCTGTAGTCGTTGTAACCATCGCCCGACAACAGCAACCCCTGCGCTTGATTAAACTTCACAGCACCATGTTCAATTTCGGGCACCATGGGTAATGGCGGCATAGGCTGGACAGTAACTTGCGCGGCGTCACTATCAATAAGGACAGCTTTTAGTTGCGGCCTCTCGGCTTGAGGGTCTTGCTCAGCAGCTTTGGCCACAACAATCAACATCGGCTGGTAAGTGGCCATGCTCACAAAACTTTTTTCGCCGGTCAGTACACCCTGATCATTCACCTGACATTGAATATGTCGAGGGTGATTTCCGGCGGCTTCCGTAACACACATGGCCGCCCACCGTCCTACGTCTAGTTCGGGCATCAAACACTGTAAAGCGCTGCGATAACCGGCCGCAAACCCTAAGCCAATTTGCTCGCAGCGTAGAGCAGACTTCATAACATGCAACAGGGAGTCTTCTGCTGCAACCAAGTGTTGTTCCGCTAATTGTGTTAGCGACTCAAGTGGTTCGGCCAATAAAGAAGCTTGCAGATGCGAATAAAACGACATGAACATCCTTAACGTAATTTAAGATTTGGCACTACCCTGCGCAAACCAATTCCACTCAGCGCTTTCGTTCATTGCCCAGCACTGAGCAGAACTATGGCGCTTTAGCTGCGCTGGGTGCTGATGCCGCTGCGTTAGCTTTGACTGCTTTTTCCAAATCTGAAATGCGACGGTTATGGCTTAAACGGGTTGCATCCATGGCGTCTACCGCACGATTCAATTCTTTAAGCTGCTTATTCAAAGCATCAACTTCTGTTTTCAAGTTAGTCGGCAAACCAGCCAAGGTCTTTTCAGTTTTAGCAATTTGCGCTTTCAATTCGGCTTGAGCGTTTTTCACTTCTTCCACTTGCTTAACACTCGCATCCACCGATGCTGACAGCGTCTTCATGGTTTTCGCCTGACCATCCGATACTTTATTGGTTTGTTCTATTTCTCGACCAAGCTGAGTGATCATTTTATTTTGATCATCCAAGCGTTCTTTGTTTTTCTCTATATTGGACCGATTTCGCTTGTTAGATACGTCCCATAGCTTTCGAATCTCATGATCTTGCTCCTTCAACAAGATCTTAATGGCATCCACCGACAGGTTTGCTTGCTCATCTGTACTGGTTAGTCTTTTTTGCAATGCTTGCAACGCTTGCAACTGCAAATCTGATTGCTTTTTGACCTGATTCATCTGCACTAGCAAAAACATAACCAGTGCAAATAACACCACCACCAAAGCCCAAAGCAAGATGGGCGGGCGAGCTTCGGATTGAACCGGCGCTCGACGTGCGACGGGTGCTGTGTTGCGCTGACGCCCTTGGATTTCATCGGCACTCAACGAAATCGAAGCCAATTTTTCGGGTTCTTTATCTCTACTCATACGGTTCGCATAACCAACAGGACAGATGGAAGTGGCCATTGTCGCAGCCACCTATATTTTGGCAAGACTCCGCACGGCCCCATGCGCGGAATAATGCAATTTTCGCGGTCAAAATGAGACCACAGACGCATAATACCCACACTTTTTTCGCGCATAGCGAATGTGCAACGGGAGTGCTATTATTCGTGCACCCTGGCCATTGGGCAACTAAAAAGCTCAAGGCCAACCAACCCTGATAGCTAGCACGACTTAATTAGTCATTCACTCAATGAGTCACTCAAACGGAGAGAGCAAAATGGCATTTGAACTTCCTGCACTGCCTTACGCTAAAGACGCTCTGGAGCCACACATTTCTGCTGAAACGTTGGACTTCCACCACGGCAAACACCACAACACCTACGTAACCAAGCTGAACGGCTTGATCCCAGGTACTGAGTTTGAAGGCAAATCTCTGGAAGAAATCGTTAAAACCTCTTCTGGCGGTATCTTCAACAACGCTGCTCAAATCTGGAACCACACTTTCTACTGGAACAGCCTGAGCCCTAACGGCGGTGGCGAACCAACTGGCGCACTGGCCGACGCAATCAATGCGGCATTCGGTTCTTTCGCTGACTTCCAAGCAAAATTCAATGATTCAGCTGTAAACAACTTCGGTTCTAGCTGGACTTGGTTGGTTAAGAAAGCCGACGGTTCTTTGGACATCGTGAACACCTCTAACGCTGGCACACCTATCACCGAAGCTGGCGTTACCCCGCTGATCACGGTTGACCTGTGGGAACACGCTTACTACATCGACTACCGCAACGTACGTCCTGATTACCTGAAAGGCTTCTGGGCCTTGGTAAACTGGGAATTCGCAGCAGAAAACTTCGCTAAGTAATTTTTTACTTAAGCCAGTTTAAACGCTGACTTGCGAAAGGCCCGCTTGGTAAACACCGAGCGGGCCTTTTTATATCCACTTTTAAAAACACCGATAGCAACTACCCACTAATCTTAACAACATACTGAGTGTAGTGGTTCAATAATCCCGGACACCAAGTTAGGTGGTATCCTTGCCACCCAAGAGGTGTTCAATGAAGAAAAGACAACGTCGTACCTTTACGCCGGAATTTAAACTTGAAGCTGCTTGTTTGGT
>JBFHVZ010000143.1:0-10356 GCA_041589295.1 Pseudomonadales bacterium | reverse complement strand
TACATGTTCGTCAGCATAGCGAACACCTTTACCTTTATAAGGCTCTGGTGGACGGTAGCCACGAATCTCAGCAGCAACTTGACCAACCTGTTGTTTATCAACACCTTTGATAACAATTTCAGTTTGGCTAGGAGTTTCTGCTGTTACGCCTTGAGGCAGCTCGTAGTCAACAGGGTGAGAGAAACCCAGAGACAGGTTCAAAGTGTTACCAGTTGCTTTCGCACGGTAACCAACACCTTGAAGTACCAGTTTCTTTTCGAAGCCTTGGCTTACACCGGTAACCATGTTGCTTACCAATGAACGGAAAGTACCGGCCAATGCACGGGCTTGCTTCTCTTCAGTTTTTGCAGCAAAGGTCAGCACGTTTTCTTCTTGGTTGATAGCAACAGAAGCGTGCAGATCTAAGTCTAATGTACCTTGCTTACCTTTTACCGTGATGGCTGATTCAGAGATTTTTACCTCTACGCCAGCTGGCAAAGTAACAGGAGCTTTTGCTATACGTGACATATCAAAACCTCCCTTAGAATACGGTACAGATCACTTCACCGCCAACGCCAGCAGCGCGAGCAGCACGATCAGTCATAACGCCTTTAGAAGTAGAAACGATGGCAATACCTAGGCCAGCTTCTACTTTAGGCAGTTCAGTCGTACCTTTGTAAGTACGAAGACCTGGACGAGATACGCGTTGAATGCGCTCGATAACAGGCTTACCTTCGTAGTACTTCAGGTCGATGCTTAGTGTAGGTTTAACGTCACCGTTAACCTTGTAGTCTGCGATGTAACCTTCGTTCTTTAGAACTTCAGCTACGGATACCTTCATTTTGCTGGAAGGTACTTCAACAGAGGCTTTGCCAGCGCCCTGCGCGTTGCGAATACGAGTGAACATATCCGCCAAAGTATCTTGCATACTCATAATTTAACCTCAGGTTGTGCAGCGAGCCCAAAAGCCCTGACGAATCAGGGCTCAAGGGGAGTGCTTACCAACTGGCCTTTTTCAGGCCTGGGATGTTGCCCATCATGCCTTGCTCGCGAATCATGATGCGAGAAAGCTTGAACTTACGGTAAACGCCGTGTGGACGTCCCGTCATTTGACAACGGTTTTGCAGGCGGCTCTTAGAAGAGTCACGTGGCAATTTTTGCAGCGCCATTTGCGCATTCCAAACATCTTCTTCAGTAGAGTTTGGGTTCTTGATAATTGCACGTAGCGCTTCACGCTTCTCAGCGTATTTAGCTACCATTTTTTCGCGTTTCAGCTCGCGCTGTTTCATCGAAATCTTTGCCATGATGCTACTCCTTAGTTACGGAACGGGAAGTTCAGTTCACGCAGTAACGCACGGCCTTCTTCGTTAGTACGCGCGGTGGTCGTAACGGTGATGTCTAGACCACGTACTTTATCAACTTTATCAAAGTCGATTTCTGGGAAGATGATCTGCTCTTTAACACCCATGCTGTAGTTACCACGGCCGTCGAACGATTTACCGTTCAGACCACGGAAGTCACGTACACGAGGAAGGGCGATATCTACCAGACGGTCTAGGAATTCCCACATGCGATCTGCACGTAGAGTTACCTTACAACCGATTGGCCAACCTTCACGTACTTTGAAGCCAGCAACAGATTTGCGAGCTTTGGTTACAACGACTTTTTGACCAGCCAATGCTTCCAAGTCAGCAACTGCTGCTTCGATTTGCTTCTTGTCGCCGATACCTTCACCAACACCCATGTTCAGGGTTACTTTGGTTACACGAGGTACCTGCATGATGTTTTCGTAGCCGAACTCTTGTTGCAGTTTGGCTACCACATCGCTTTTGTATAACTCTTTCAATCGAGACATGATGGCACCCTTATGCGTCTACTTGTTCGCCAGTAGACTTGAAGACGCGCACTTTTTTGCCATCTTCAAGTACTTTAAAACCAACACGATCAGCTTTACCGGTATTTGAGTTGAAGATCGCAACGTTAGAAGCTTGGATACCAGCTTCTTTTTCAACGATGCCACCTGGTTGACCCAAGTACGGATTAGGCTTCTGGTGCTTTTTCACCATGTTCACGCCAGCAACGATCAGACGACCGTCAGACAATACGCGGTTAACTTTACCGCGCTTGCCTTTGTCTTTACCGGCGATAACGATTACTTCATCTTCACGACGAATCTTTTTCATATCCCGCCCCCTTACAGTACTTCTGGTGCCAGAGACACGATCTTCATGTACTTCTCGGAACGTAGTTCACGAGTTACAGGTCCGAAGATACGAGTACCGATTGGTGCTTGGTTGGCGTTCAACAGTACAGCAGCGTTTTCGTCGAAACGGATCAGAGAACCATCTTGACGACGTACGCCCGCTTTAGTGCGAACAACAACAGCATTTAATACCTGACCTTTCTTAACTTTACCGCGAGGAATCGCTTCTTTAACGGTAACTTTAATCAGGTCGCCTACACGCGCATAACGACGATGGGATCCGCCCAGTACTTTAATACACATTACGCGCTTTGCGCCGCTGTTATCAGCGACTTCTAGCATAGTTTGTGTTTGGATCATGGTTTATTGCTCCAATATACGTTATCTGGGCTTACACCTGTGTTGCACGATCGTCGATGCTTACCAAAACCCAAGATTTGGATTTTGACATCGGACGGCACTCACGAATCGTAACGGTATCGCCAATTTGGCACTCGTTCTGTTCGTCATGAGCGTGCAGCTTAGTGGAGCGTTTAACAAACTTACCGTAGATCGGGTGTTTTACACGACGCTCGATCATAACAGTAATGGTTTTATCCATTTTGTCGCTTACGACTTTACCCTGCTGGGTACGTACAATCGCTTCAGCCATGGTTATTCACCTGCTTTCTGTTGAATAGTGGTTTTCACGCGCGCGATATCGCGACGCACCTCTTTCAGCAGATGAGTCTGGCCAAGTTGGCCAGTGGCTTTCTGCATGCGGTACTTAAATTGGTCCGCTAACAAATCTTTCAGCTCAGCTTTCAGCTCAGCGGTCGATTTTTCACGTAAATCTTGTGCTTTCATTACATCACCGTCCGCGTAACAAACGTTGTAGAAACGGGCAGCTTAGCGGCAGCAAGAGCGAATGCTTCACGCGCCAATTCTTCGCTAACACCTTCCATTTCGTACAGAACACGACCTGGTTGAATCTGGCATACCCAGTATTCAACGTTACCCTTACCTTTACCTTGACGAACCTCTAGAGGCTTGCTGGTAATAGGTTTGTCAGGGAATACGCGGATCCAGATCTTACCGCCACGCTTGATCTTACGGGTCATCGCACGACGCGCCGCTTCGATCTGACGAGCTGTGATGCGACCACGACCGGTTGCTTTAAGGCCAAATTCGCCGAAGCTAACTTTTGAACCCTTAGCAAGACCACGGTTACGGCCTTTCATCATTTTACGGAATTTAGTGCGTTTAGGTTGTAACATCTTCTACGCTCCCCTTACTTAGCTTGACGCTGCTTTTTAGCGTTAGCGCCGCCGCTTTTAGCGCGGGCACGTACTTCGTCGATACCACCTAGGATTTCGCCCTTGAAGATCCACACTTTGATGCCGATAACACCGTAAGTTGTGTGAGCTTCGTAAGTAGCGTAATCGATATCAGCACGCAGGGTATGCAGAGGCACACGGCCTTCGCGATACCATTCTGAACGTGCGATTTCAGCACCGCCCAAACGACCGCTTACCTGAATCTTGATACCTTCTGCACCACCGCGCATGGCGTTCTGAACAGCACGCTTCATGGCACGACGGAACATAACGCGACGCTCAAGTTGGTTGGCAACAGATTGGCCTACCAATTTTGCATCTAGATCCGGTTTGCGAATTTCTTCGATGTTTACATGAACAGGCACGCCCATCATGTTCGCTACGTCAGAACGCAGCTTGTCAACATCTTCGCCTTTTTTACCAATCACGATGCCTGGACGGGCAGTGTGAATGGTGATTTTTGCAGTTTGAGCTGGACGCTCAATTACCACTTTGCTTACTGATGCTTTTTCCAGACGCTTCTCGATTAGAGAACGTACTTGGATGTCAGTCAGCAATTGATCTGCATATTTGTCTTTGCCCGCATACCAAACAGAGTTGTGATCTTTGGTGATGCCCAGGCGTATACCAGTTGGATGTACTTTCTGACCCATGACCTTAGACCTCTGCTACCTTAACGGTGATATGACAAGTGCGCTTAAGGATGCGATCTGCACGACCTTTAGCACGTGGGCGAATACGCTTCATCGTCATAGCTTCGTCAACGAAGATAGTGGACACTTTCAGCTCATCAACGTCAGCACCATCGTTGTGCTCAGCGTTAGCGATTGCAGACTCAAGAACTTTCTTGATTAGGTCTGCACCCTTTTTAGGGCTGAAAGACAAAATGTTTAATGCATCTGCTACAGACTTGCCGCGAATTTGATCGGCGACCAAACGGGCTTTCTGAGCAGAAAGACGAGCGCTTTTTAATTTAGCGACAGTTTCCATCTCAATTCCCCTTATTTCTTGGCCTTCTTGTCTGCAGCGTGGCCTTTGTAGGTACGCGTCAGAGCAAATTCACCCAGTTTGTGACCAACCATTTCTTCGCTGATCAGTACAGGCACGTGTTGACGGCCGTTGTGTACAGCGATGGTCAGACCTACGAACTCTGGGAAGATAGTAGAACGACGTGACCAAGTTTTAATTGGCTTGCGGTCGCCCTTTTCCAGAGCTACTTCAACCTTATTCATAAGGTGATGGTCAACGAAAGGACCTTTTTTCAATGAACGTGGCATTTAAATCACCCTATCCGTTATTTAGAACGACGACGGACAATCATCTTGTCAGTACGCTTATTCTTACGAGTTTTGTAACCCTTAGTTGGAACACCCCAAGGAGTAACAGGATGACGGCCACCAGAGGTACGACCTTCACCACCACCATGTGGGTGATCTACAGGGTTCATCGCTACACCACGGACAGTCGGGCGAACACCACGCCAGCGTTTAGCACCGGCTTTACCCAGTTGACGCAGGTTGTGTTCTGAGTTGCTCACTTCGCCCAAAGTAGCGCGACAGTCAGCAAGTACTTTACGCATTTCACCAGAGCGCAAACGCAGAGTAACGTATACACCTTCTTTAGCGATCAGCTGAGCAGAGGTACCAGCAGAACGAGCCATTTGGCCGCCTTTACCTGGCTTCAACTCAACGTTGTGTACAACAGAACCCAGAGGCATGTTGCGCAGGCTCATGCTGCTACCAACTTTGATCGGTGCAGTTTCACCAGAAACGATTTGATCGCCAGCATTCAGGCCTTTAGGAGCCAGAATGTAACGACGCTCACCGTCGGCATAACATACTAGTGCGATGTTTGCAGAACGGTTTGGATCGTATTCCAAACGCTCAACTTTGGCTGGAATGCCATCTTTGTTGCGTTTGAAGTCAACGATACGGTAAAGCTGTTTGTGACCACCACCCTTGTGACGAGTAGTGATACGGCCGTTGTTGTTACGACCACCAGATTTACCTTGCTTTTCTACCAATGCAGAGTGCGGACGGCCTTTGTGCAGGTCAGGATTAACGACCTTAACAACGTGACGGCGGCCGGCTGAAGTTGGCTTGGTTTTTACTAATGCCATCTTAACTACCCCTTATTCGACGTCAGCGAAGTCAATGTCGTGACCGTCAGCTAAACGAACGTATGCTTTACGCACGTCGTTACGCTTGCCCATGCCACGCGCTGTACGCTTGGTTTTACCTTTAATGTTAAGCACTTGAACGTTGCGAACTTTCACTTCGAACAGTTGCTCAACCGCCGCTTTGATTTCTGGCTTGGTTGCATCTGGAGCAACGCGGAAAACGAATTGACCGTCTTTATCCGCAACTACAGTTGCTTTCTCAGAGACATGAGGTCCAAGTAGAACTTTGTAGATACGCTCTTGGTTCATCCTAACATCTCCTCTACTTTCTTAAGTGCAGCAACAGTTACCAACACTTTATCGAAAGAAACCAGACTTACTGGATCAACAGCTGTGGTCTCGGACACTGCAACGTGTGGCAGGTTACGAGAAGCCAGGTACAGATTTTTGCTGATTTCTTCATCAACAATCAGTACGTTGCTCAGATCCATACCAGCCAGTTTGGCCGCGAACGCTTTAGTTTTGTGATCTTCAACATTGAAAGCATCAACAACAACCAAACGATCCTGACGAACCAATTCAGACCAGATAGCCTGCATCGCAGCGCGATACATTTTTTTGTTCAGTTTTTGCTCGTAGTTACGTGGGCTAGCAGCGAATGTTACGCCACCAGAACGCCAGATCGGGCTACGAGAAGTACCAGAACGTGCACGACCAGTACCTTTTTGACGCCATGGCTTGATACCACCACCAGAAACGTCAGAACGGCTCTTTTGTGCCTTAGAACCTTGACGAGCACCCGCCAGGTAAGCTGTTACTAACTGATGAACCAATGACTCGTTGTAATCACGAGCGAAAGCTGCATCAGAAACTGTAACAGTGGAACCACCTTGAACATTGATATCCATTGTTACTCCCCTTATCCGCGTGCTTTAACCGCTGGCTTGATGATCAGTTGACCACCAGTTGCACCAGGTAGTGCACCTTTAACCAGGATTAAGTTGCTGTCAGCGTCTACACGCACAATCTCAAGATTCTGAGTTGTTACGCGCTCTGCACCCATGTGACCGGCCATTTTCTTGCCTTTCCAAACGCGACCAGGCGTTTGACATTGGCCGATAGAACCAGGAGCACGGTGAGACAGGGAGTTACCGTGAGTTGCGTCTTGCGTTGCGAAGTTCCAACGCTTAACACCACCTTGGAAACCTTTACCTTTGGAAGTGCCGGTAACGTCTACGATTTGACCCGCTTCGAAGCGAGCAACCGTTAGCTCATCACCTACATTAAACTCCGCTACGTCTTCGATGCGAAATTCAATTAGAGCATTACCCGCAGTAACGTTTGCTTTAGCAAAGTGACCAGCTTCAGCTTTAGACAAGCGAGAAGCTTTCTTTTCACCAACAGTTACCTGCAGAGCATTGTAGCCATCAGTCTCTACTGTCTTAACTTGAGTTACGCGGTTAGGCGTAATTTCAATTACAGTGACAGGTACTGACGCGCCATCTTCAGTAAATACACGGGTCATACCCGCCTTTTTACCTACTAGACCAAGTGCCATTGTTTATACCTCTTGTGTACGGGGCTGATTACCCACTATGGCCGCCCGTTTAGAGCGTTACACTAGATGCTGAATCTAGCTTTAATTTTGTGTATCCGATTAGCCAAGGCTAATTTGAACTTCTACACCAGCTGCCAGATCCAGTTTCATCAGCGCATCAACTGTTTTTTCAGTTGGCTCAACGATGTCGAGCATGCGCTTATGTGTACGAATCTCGTATTGATCACGCGCGTCTTTGTTAACGTGCGGGGAAATCAATACAGTCAAACGCTCCTTGCGTGTGGGCAGCGGGATAGGACCACGAACCTGGGCACCAGTACGCTTAGCCGTTTCTACGATTTCTTGCGTAGACTGGTCGATCAGGCGATGGTCAAAAGCCTTCAGCCGAATACGAATCTTTTGGTTTTGCATTACCAAGACTCCGTTATTAAGACAAAAATCCGCTTACCCCTATTTAAAGGGACGCGAATTATACTGGTGAATTTCAAGCCTAGTCAAGAAATAACCAATCATTATTAACAATGGCGCAAACCCAGAAAACACAAGGCTTAGAGCAAGGGAAAACAACAATACAAGATGGGGAATTGGCGCTCTTTCTTCCTTTATTAAGGGTTAACTCACATAAAGACGCGCATTCAACAGTGAACGACGGCCAAATCTCGCTGAAAACAGGGGATTAAAGGGCCATCAAGGGCTTAACAAGGTCATAACAAAAGGCACTGAATTCGAGGTTTTACAACCCTGTTTGCTTCTAAACCAGCTTTTTTGAAGAAAACTGGCATTTTTTTGTTCAATAAAGGCGGTAAGTTCTTTAAAATCTGCCGCGATTTTTACCCTGCCATTCGAGCAAGTTATGACTGACCTATCAAAATACAGAAATATCGGTATTTTCGCCCACGTTGATGCCGGTAAAACCACCACTACTGAGCGTATCCTGAAGCTGACCGGTAAAATCCATAAAACCGGTGAAGTTCACGACGGTGAATCAACAACCGACTTCATGGAGCAAGAAGCTGAGCGTGGTATTACCATCCAGTCAGCAGCGATCACCACTTTCTGGAAAGATCACCGCTTGAACATCATCGACACCCCAGGACACGTTGACTTCACCGTAGAAGTGTATCGTTCTCTTAAAGTTCTGGACGGCGGCATCGGTGTTTTCTGTGGCTCCGGCGGTGTAGAACCTCAGTCTGAAACCAACTGGCGCTATGCAAACGACGCTGAAGTATCTCGTTTGATCTTCGTAAACAAGCTGGACCGTTTGGGTGCAGACTTCCTGCGCGTTGTTGACCAAGTTCAAAACGTATTGGGCGCTAAGCCTTTGGTTATGACTTTGCCAATCGGCCGCGAAGACGACTTCGTGGGTGTTGTTGACCTGCTAAGCATGCAAGCTTACGTTTGGGACGACTCTGGTCTGCCAGAAAACTACGAAATCAAAGACATCCCAGCTGACATGCTGGACGACTGTCAAATGTACCGTGAACAGCTGATCGAAACCGCTGTTGAAATGGACGACGACCTGATGATGGCGTACATGGAAGGCGAAGAGCCAACCATCGACCAAATCAAAGACTGTATCCGTAAAGGTACTCACAACCTTAGCTTCTTCCCAACCTTCTGTGGTTCTGCGTTCAAGAACAAAGGCATTCAGTTGGTTCTAGACGCTGTTGTCGACTACCTGCCTTCTCCAACTCAGGTTGAACCACAAGACTTGACCGACGAAGAAGGTAACCCAACTGGCGAAAAAGCCATCGTTTCTACCGAAGAGCCTTTCCGCGCGTTGGCGTTCAAGATCATGGACGACCGTTTCGGTGCCCTGACCTTTATCCGTATTTACTCTGGTAAGCTGAAGAAAGGCGACACCATTCTGAACTCATTCACCGGTAAGACTGAACGTATCGGTCGTATGTGTGAGATGGAAGCAGACAAGCGCAACGAACTGGACAGCGCACAAGCCGGTGACATCATCGCTATCGTGGGTATGAAGAACGTTCAAACTGGTCACACTCTATGTGATCCTAAGCACGAATGTACTTTGGAAGCCATGGTGTTCCCAGAGCCAGTAATCTCTATCGCGGTTGCACCAAAAGACAAAGGTTCTACCGAGAAGATGGGTATCGCCATCGGTAAGATGGTTGCAGAAGATCCAACCTTCGTTGTTGAAACAGACGAAGAATCTGGTCAGACCATCCTGAAAGGTATGGGCGAACTGCACTTGGACATCAAAGTAGACATCTTGAAGCGTACCTACGGTGTTGAACTGGTTGTTGGTCAGCCTCAGGTTGCTTACCGTGAAACCATCACGCAAGCCATCGAAGACTCTTACACGCACAAGAAACAGTCTGGTGGTTCTGGTCAATACGGTAAGATCGATTACCGCATCAAGCCAGGCGAGCAAAACACTGGCTTCACCTTCAAGTCCACTGTTGTGGGCGGTAACGTACCTAAGGAATTCTTCCCAGCAATCGAGAAGGGTTTCAAAGGCATGATGAACGAAGGTCCTTTGGCTGGCTTCCCAGTACTGGACGTTGAAGTAGAACTGTTCGACGGTGGTTACCACGCAGTTGACTCCTCTGCGATCGCCTTCGAAATCGCTGCTAAAGGTGCATTCCGTCAGTCCATGCCTAAAGCTGGTCCACAGTTGTTGGAGCCAATCATGAAGGTTGACGTGTTCTCTCCTGAAGACAACGTAGGTGACGTTATCGGTGACTTGAACCGTCGTCGCGGCATGATCTCTGGCCAAGAAGCTGGTACCACAGGTGGTCGCGTTAAGGCTGAAGTACCACTGTCAGAAATGTTCGGCTACATCGGTAACCTGCGTACTATGACTTCTGGTCGTGGTCAGTTCTCTATGGAATTCTCCCATTACGCACCGTGTCCTCAGAACGTTGCTGAAAAAGTAATGGCTGAAGCCAAAGAGAAGAAAGAAGCTGCTAAGAAGTAATTCTTAACAAGCTTGCGGGGCCATTGGCCCCAACAGAAAAAGCCGACCTCGTGTCGGCTTTTTTGTGTCTGTTATTTAACATTCAGAGCAACTGAATGGTTTAACGCTAAATCCCCACACAGCGCGCCGCAAACATTTGGTTAAACGTATTCAGGTTATCGCCTAAATAGGCCAAGAACGCCCGCATGGCCGGAGTGGGGTGCTTACCCTTGGGGTACACCGCACACCAAGATCGGC
>JBFHVZ010000142.1:0-10362 GCA_041589295.1 Pseudomonadales bacterium | reverse complement strand
TTAAATTACAGTGGTCGTGGCAAGCGCCATCGCGGTGAAGACGCGCACTTTAAAATGACCCGCGATGCCATGGATATTTTATTCGACCGCGCATGGGAAGATGCCATTAACGGCGGCAGTAAAGAATTTGTTACCGGCAACAACGATGCCGATGGCATTTACATGCTGCAATGGGTTGAGCGCAAACTTGGTAAAGCACAGGCTGAATTGTTGCGTGGTCATTTATTAAATTGGGGTGGTAATGCCAGTGGCCAGATGATCGCCAATATTGATAATTTAGGCGACGTACATCCCGATACATTCTGGTGGAAATACAACTTAGGCAATGTCAAAGACACACCGTTTTCAAAAATATGGGGTGAGCCAACAGACGAACTCATGCTGGGCTTGCGTCAGTCGCCTAGACCAATAGAAGGTCGCTGCGCTCAATGTGCGCACCAAGCCATTTGTAACGGCAACACGCGTACTCGCGCCTATGCATTAAACGGCACATTTTGGGGTGAAGACCCAGGTTGTTATTTGTCTGATGCCGAAATCGGTTTGACTGCGGCGCAGTCCAAAGCACGGAATGAATTTACTGAACACTTAATTGCAAAAGGGGCATAGCGTATGAAATCTGTAAACGCATTTGCCATTAAAAAAATCGCACCCGCTTTGGCGTCTGTGTTATTCACCTTGCCTGCGCTGTTGACTAGCGCACAAGCGAGTGCTCAAACCGATAATGCAAACGAAAAAAAGACCCAAGCGTTATATGAACAACATTGCCAGTCTTGCCATGGGGTAAATCGTTTGGGTGGTTTAGGCCCAGCCTTATTACCCGAAAACCTATCGCGTTTACGCCAAAACAAAGCCGTGGACGTTATTGCCAATGGTCGTGCCGCCACACAAATGCCGGCGTTTTCTGCACAATTAGATAACACGAAAATACAATCTCTGGTGGATTATATTTATCAGCCACCAAAAGTGACGCCAGATTGGACGCTTGACGATGCCTTAGCGACACGTTGGTTCACCGACCCGTTACCCAATAAACCTTTGTTCGATGCTGACCTAATGAACTTGTTTATTGTGGTTGAAACGGGCGACCATCATGCCACGCTATTAAACGGCGATACCTTTGAACCCATTCACCGTTTTAAAACCCGTTACGCATTACATGGCGGCCCCAAATACAGCCCTGACGGACGTTACGTGTATTTCGGCAGTCGCGACGGCTGGATCAGCAAGTTTGATATTTATAATTTAAAAACCGTGGCGGAAATTCGCGCGGGCATCAACATGCGTAACATTGCGGTGTCCAAAGATGGCAAGTGGGTCATGGCGGCAAACTATTTACCGCACACCTTGGTGTTGTTTAATGCCGAAGATTTAACGCCGGTTAAGCAGTTTGATGTGAAAGTTGCCAGTGGCGAGGGCTCTGATATAAAAAGCACTGATATAACTAGCTCGCGCGTCAGTGCCGTGTACACGGCACCGCAGCGCGACAGTTTTATTGCGGCGCTAAAAGACGCTAAAGAAGTGTGGGAAATCCCGTACGCCAATGCGAAAAACGCAGCGGACTTTACCGTGCGTCATATTCAATCAGAAGATTATTTAGACGACTTCTTTTTTGACCCAGACTACAAATACTTAATTGGTGCCACACGTGGTGGCCAACAAGCGCAGGTGATTGATTTAGATTCCGGCAAAACCATCGCCAGTTTACCGTTAGCCGGTATGCCGCACTTGGGCAGCGGTATTGACTGGATGTACGAAGGCAAAGCTGTGTTTGCCACACCCCATCTAAAAACCGGTGCGGTTTCTGTAATCGAAATGGGCAGTTGGAAGCATCTAAAAACCATTCAAACTGATGGTCCTGGCTTCTTTATGCGCAGCCATGTGAATACCCCTTATGCTTGGGTGGACGTGTTCTTCGGCCCGAACAAAGATCGCATGCACGTGTTTGATAAAAACACGCTGGAAATTAAAAAGACGCTTATTCCGGCACCGGGTAAAACCGCGGCCCACGTGGAATTTACCAAAGACGGCCGTTACGCACTGGTCAGTTTATGGGAAGACGATGGCGCGCTGATTATCTATGACGCTAGTACGCTTGAAGAAGTAAAACGCTTACCCATGAGCAAGCCTTCGGGTAAATACAACGTCTTCAATAAAATCAATTACGCACAAGGAACCAGCCATTGATGGCCGTTAGACTGCGTTCAGAATGTGGCTTCTGTCATCAAAACAGCGATGTAGAAGCCCATCCTCAGCATTGCCCAAACTGCGGAATGCCTAGACTGCGGTATCGACGAATTAGCGGTATCCGTCGCTTTCCGGTTTGGTTTTGGGGGCTAGTGATTTTTTGCTTTGTGATGATGTTCTGGCTGCCGCGCGTGATACCGAGTTAAACCACTTGCTAGTGTTGCTCGGTTAGCTTCATCACTTCTGCTTCCACCAACTTACGACACCGCACCGCCAATGCGATGGCATCCTCTTGCGTCATACCTTGGGTATCTATGGGTGGGAGCACTTTCACTTTAACCACACCGCCAAACCATTTGTTTAATGTCATGGATTGTGGCCGTAGCGCAAAACACACAGGCACTATGGGCACCTGTGCCTCGATGGCTAACTTAAACGCGCCCAGTTTAAACGGTAGTGGCTTACCCCAGTTGCGTGTTCCTTCTGGAAAAATCAGCACAGATTTGTTTTCGTTTTGAATTTTCAAAGCAGCATCGTGCAAAGCCTCGGCGGCTTTTTCTTTCTGATGGCGCTTAACCAAAATATTCCCTAAAAAATAAAACGCTTGGCCTATAAACGGCACATACACCAACTCCCACTTGCCCAGCGCCACCGTGCCTTTACGCACTATGCTGGGGGCAAAAAACAAATCATGGGTATCTTGGTGGTTGGCGATAAACACGCAAGGGCTGTCAGGATTAAGCGCTGCTTCGTTTTCATATTCAAAGCGCACGTTCCATACCCACTTTTGCACTACGGTGAGCAGCCCACAGGCGTCGGCCATGTTATTGCGATGGAAGGGCCGCACAAAGGCAGAGAGAATGGCCAGCGCAGCCACCATTAACGTTGCCGCCAGCGCGACCATCATGCGTAGGGTGTACATCGGAATCACCTAAGGTTTGTCTTATTTTTATTGTAGGCGGTGGATTATGCCATAACTGTCGCCTGCGGGAATTAAGGCTTGGGTGTGACGTTATTCGGGCATGACGTTATTCGGGCATGACGTTATTCGGGCATGAACAGGGGCTGCGACTATGCTTATAGGACCAATCTGGCTAAAATGCCGCCTGTTTTAAACCTAATAGCCAGCGTAACCGCGCTATTTGCCTGCTTAGCACACGGAAACCACCATGAAACAGCCCTTCATCGCTCCTTCTATCCTATCTGCTGACTTTGCCCGTCTGGGTGAAGAGGTCGAGAACGTACTGGCCGCAGGGGCTGACGTGGTGCACTTCGACGTCATGGACAACCACTACGTGCCTAACCTGACCATTGGCCCCATGGTGTGTAAAGCCCTGCGCGACTACGGCATCAAGGCTCCGATTGATGTGCATTTGATGGTAAGCCCAGTGGATCGCATCATAGGTGACTTTATCGACGCCGGCGCTACCTACATTACGTTCCATCCAGAAGCCTCTGACCACATCGACCGCTCATTGCAATTGATCAAAAACGCAGGCTGTAAAGCGGGCTTGGTGTTTAACCCAGCCACGCCGCTGCATTATATGGACTATGTGATGGACAAGCTGGACATGGTATTGCTGATGTCTGTGAACCCGGGTTTTGGTGGCCAAAGCTTTATTCCAAACACCTTGGACAAACTGAAAGAAGCCCGCGCAAAAATTGATGCCAGTGGTTTGGATATTCGTTTAGAAATCGACGGCGGTGTAAAAGTGGATAACATTGGTGAAATCGCCGCTGCCGGTGCCGACACCTTCGTGGCGGGGTCTGCAATCTTCAACGCGCCAGATTACAAAACCACCATAGATGCCATGCGTGCTGAAATCGCAAAAGCCACGGCTAAATAAATTTCATTCGAAAAATTTGAAACTAGAAGATGGAATTAGCTCGACCTTCGGATTAGCCTAAATGGGCACCTGTAGGTCGGTCTCGGCGTGCCCCATGAACGTAGTGAGTGCTTTGGGTATCAGGCCGACAAAACATTCAGGCCTACTTCCTTATGGCACCCAAACATTTTGTCGAAATGAATTTCGACCTACTTATCTATAACCACCATCCTGTTTAGCAGCCCTATGTACATTGAAAATCTGATTGAACAACAGAAAACCCAACTCGTGATTTTCGATCTAGATGGCACCTTGGTGGACAGCGTCCCCGAAATCGCCGCTGCGGTAGACGATGCGCTATTGGCATTGAATTTGCCGCAAGCAGGTGTTGAACATGTACGAGAGTGGGTGGGCAACGGGTTAAGTAAACTGTGGGAGCGCGCGCTTCAATACGCGGATGTTTATACGCCCGAGTTTCATCAGCAAAGTTATCAAGATTTGCTCATGCATTATGAGCGCAACGTGAATCAAAGCACCTGTGCTTATGCTGGTGTGACTGAACTACTTACTGTATTACAGCAACACGGCATCACCATGGCGGTGTGCACCAACAAGATGGAACGCTTCGTCCCCGGTATTTTGCAAAAACAAAACATCGACGGTTTTTTTAGCATGATCGTGGGGGGGGACACCTTCGCCGAAAAAAAACCAAGTGCATTGCCTTTGTTAAAAATTTGCCAACGGTTTAATGTAGCAGTGGAAAACACGCTGATGATTGGCGATAGCGAATCAGATGCTAAAGCGGCCCAAGCCGCAGGCATAGCATGTGTCTTGTTAGCGCAAGGCTACAGCCAAGGCATTGATTTAAATACCTTGCCCGCGCTTGCAATAAAAACGGATATTCAAAGTTTATTAATGTAGGTCGGATAAGCTTGTGCCATCCGGCAAATTATTTGTCGGGCGGTTTGCCTTGCCCGACCTACCTAACAACTTTATCTTTCCCAATCACTTCGCTTGATTTTATACAACACATGGTCTGACAACGGACTGCCCGCAGGAATAATTGGGTGATTAAAATTGTTGTGGGTATTGCGCATGCCGATGCGTTCCATTACTCGCCAAGACGCGGTGTTCACAGCCGATGCAAACGAGACAACGCTGTCCAAATTTAATTCTTCAAACGCAAACTGCAAACTGGCCTGTGCCGCTTCGGTGGCGTAGCCTTTGCCCCAATGTTTTTTGGATAGACGCCAGCCCACCTCCACACAAGGGTTGCAAGGTAAGTCGTAGCCCGGTTTGTTTAAGCCGGTGAAACCAATAAATTCGCCGTTGTCTTTTAATTCTAACGCCCAAAATCCCCAGCCATTTTCGCTTAAGCGCGCGCTGATTTTTTCAGCAAGTTCATCGCTTTCGCTTGTGGACAAAACCGAAGGGTAATAACGCATGACGTCAGAGTCAGCGTTCATCTCAGCGAAGGGTTTTAAATCAGAGGTTTGCCAAGGTCGTAAAATAAGCCGTTGGGTTTTAAGGGTGACGGGTGGTGTCAATGTTGGTGTGCGCGCTAACGCGAGGTCGTCCATGTGTTAAAAATCCTAAGTTAAAAAGATCGAAATAGTGAAAGGGTTGCAAGGTCAAAAACCGCAAGTGCACATTCTAAATTAAAACCGTTTTTAAAAGCGGTTTTTTTCTATACAGAAAATGACCTTTATTTTCTAACCCGTATTTTTCTCTGAATATTAACTAAACAAGTTCCAGCGTTTTTCGTCCAATACTGCATAGAGCGCGCCTAGGCGCGTTTTTTAAACTTGATCCAGATCAAGTAATCTTCGTGGATGAAAATGGGTTGATACTATATCTTGTGTCTAAATATAAAAAACAACACAAGATATGGATATTACTATGTCGGCCCTGTCTTTTACTGAATCTACTTTTTCTGATCCCTTCTTACTTAAATCAGCTTCCGCAGCAGCGTCTAATATCATTATTCGCTCTAGTAAATCAGCGTCGAAAGAAAATGCAAACACGCTGCGTTGCGATGCGCCGCAGGTGGTGTTTCAAGAATGCCCAGACGAAGTGGCGCTGTGTTTTTCCATTTACGGTTGTCCGCTGCGTTGCCCTGGTTGTCACAGTGAACATTTGTGGCGTAGCGATGTGACAGGCGAAACGGACGAGCAGCAAGGTGAAGCACTAACGCTTTCACGTTTTGAAGCTTACTTAAATCAGTATCAAGGCATGGTGACCGCTGTGGTTTTCTTTGGTGGTGAATGGCAACCCCACACCTTGCAAGAATTATTAAAAACCGCACAGGGCCACGGTTTAAAAACCTGCTTGTATTCAGGGCTTGAAAATGTGTCGCGTCACCTTAGACCACATTTAGATTTTGTAAAACTCGGCCCGTGGCGTGAAGAACTAGGCGGGCTGGATTCCGTGACAACTAATCAACGTTTCTATCGAGTAGAGCAAGGTGAGCTAGGGCAGTGTCTGAATCATTTATTTGTTTGCGATGATAGTTCTATCTCCCCAGAGAAAATCAACTTAGACCCAGTCAACTCAAACCCTAATCATTCAAACCCTGTTAATTCAAACCCCATCTATAACCTTAACGAAAAACAAAAGGAGGCTTCCCATGTTGCAGCTTAGTCCGTCCCAAGTTCAAGACAAATTGGATTACATAGATCAATATATCCATGCTAACAACGCCGCAGAAGGCTCAAAGTTTGACGCCAATGCGAACGTGACCCATAAAAACATTGCCACGTTAGAATCCGAGTTAATGAAGGATGCCATCATCCAAATTAACCGTGCGAAAGTAACCGAAAAAATTCGCACGTTATTTGGTGATGAATTAGCGCAAGAATATTTACGCCAAATAGAAGACCATGAGATCTATGTGCATGATGAGACCAGCTTAAAGCCATATTGTGCGTCCATCACCATGTATCCATTTTTGTTAGAAGGGCTCACTAAGCTGGGAGGCGAATCCAAAGCGCCTAGACATTTAGAATCATTTTGCGGCTCGTTTGTGAATTTGGTGTTTGCCGTTAGTGCGCAATTTGCGGGTGCTATTGCCACGGTGGAATTTTTAACCTACTTCGATCACTTTGCGCGTATCGACTATGGCGATGATTATTTAAAAACGCACCCTAAAAAAATCGCTAATCACCTGCAACATGTGGTTTATGCGTTAAACCAGCCAGCGGCGGCGCGCGGGTATCAAAGCGTGTTTTGGAATATTTCCATCTACGACCAATACTATTTTGAATCCATGTTTGGTGATTTTGTCTTTCCGCCACTGTCCGATGAGCAAACCACTCTGGTTCGCCCAAAATGGCAGGCCATTGATCAACTGCAACGCTTCTTTATGCAGTGGTTCAATGCCGAGCGTCAAAAAGCCATTTTGACTTTCCCAGTGGTGACCGCTGCCATGTTAACCGAAAACGGAAACTGCAAAGACCAAGATTTTATGACGTTTTGTAGTGACGAACTGGCGCAAGGCAATAGCTTCTTTACGTATTTATCGGAAGATGCCGATTCATTAGCCTCGTGCTGTCGATTACGCAACGAAATGGTGGACAATACATTCTCATACACCTTAGGCGCTGGCGGCATCGCCACGGGCTCCATCAATGTCATCACTATTAATATGAATCGCTTGATTCAACAAGGTGGTGATCTAAAAACCATGGTGGAAAAAGTCCAAAAATACCAAATGGCCTATCGCGCCATTATGGAGGACTATCAAGACCATGGGTTGCTACCTGTTTATACCGCTGGTTTTATTAATCTCAAC
This sequence comes from Pseudomonadales bacterium, assembly GCA_041589295.1. Lineage (GTDB taxonomy): Bacteria > Pseudomonadota > Gammaproteobacteria > Pseudomonadales > Oceanobacteraceae > Bermanella. Next base: position 2,562 of record JBFHVZ010000142.1, on the reverse strand, counting down.
AAACAGTTTTTAACCATTGGTATTAACGGCATGGTAGAAGCAGCGGAAAGTGTCGGTGTCACCCCAGGTAATAACTTGGAATACCGCAAGTTTGTGCGTGAACAGCTCAAAGTCATTTACGACGCTAACCAAAAAGCCAAAAAAGAAACAGGATTCTTATTTAATACAGAGTTTGTACCTGCTGAAAACCTAGGAGTTAAAAACGCTAAGTGGGATCGCGCAGCGGGCTTGCAAGTAAACCGTGATTGTTACAATAGCTACTTTTATGTGGTGGAGGATGAAAGCACCCATACGCTGGATAAGTTTATGTTGCATGGTCGGGAAATGACGGAGTATTTAGATGGCGGCTCTGCACTTCACCTAAACCTAGAAGAAAGCCTAACCACGCGCCAGTATCAACAGCTTTATAAAATCGCAGCGCAAACCGGTTGTAACTATTTTTGCGTCAACGTAAAAATCACAATCTGTAACGAGTGCAATCATATTGATAAACGCACGCAGCAACGTTGCGCGTGTTGCGGTAGTCAGAATATTGATTACGGCACCCGAGTCATTGGTTATCTCAAGCGCGTCAGCGCCTTTAGTCAAGCACGACAGCAAGAGCATGACTTACGGTTTTATCATCGTGCTGGTTAGCATTCGATTAAAAGACTTAATTATGTGATAACTAGCTATAGGAATTGAAAAAGGTCTAAACTAGTCGCTTTGGTAGCCTATTAACGCGTAGATTGCTTAGGAAATGTAACAATGAAGGCCCTCGTCAAAGGAGGGCCACTATTTATCCGTTACTGCGCGCCTTTGACTAACGGTATACCGTTATTACCAACGGGAATGTAGACCGTGGTGTGATTTGGTGATTCTGCCATTTTTAACTGAGCATTGATGGCTTCATGCTGTAGGTAGTTTGGTGTCAATGTCGCATTAATAATCTTTTGCGCTTGTGCGATGCCTTTGGCTTCTTCGATTCGGATCTCAGCGTCTTTCTGAGCAATGTCTTTTTGTGTTTCTTTCTCCGACAAAAGCTGTTGAGCCGCGAGTTTTTTCTCAACAGCACGGGCCACAATCTCAGGGTAGTTAATGTTACCAACGACCACCTTGGCAATGCTAAATGGTGTTTCGGATAGGTACTCTTTCAACTTTTCTGTTACTTCCTGTGCGATTGACTCGCGGTGCTCTTTGATCGCTCTGCTGTCATATTTTTGAACGGCATTTCGAACAAAAGTACGAAAAGCTTCTTTTACATATCGGTTATACCAATGTAAGCCACCATAGTGCTCAACTACCGCTTTAATCGTGGTGGGTTTAATTGAGATGACTGCATGAAAATTAAAGCTGATGTTGAGATCATCGTTCGCAAGAATATCGAAGTTCTCGGTGTAGGTGTTAGGTCTCATATCTATGTTAATGACTTCATTTCGCCAGGTAGATACACCATAATTTGCTGGTCCAATTAAGCTATCTCTATAGCCGCCTGAACCGAAAATTCGTGGGTTTTCGTAAACATAGCCTTCATGGCCCGCAGGAGTGTTGGGGTTTGAGCACCCTGTCAGAGTGGTCCCAATTAAAGCCAATATAAAAGTTAAAGGCAGTAGCTTGTTGGTAGGTTTATCGGCTCGAAAAAACATGAGACTGATTTCCTTTCAGGCTGGAGATTAGTTTAGGTTGGGGAAGTCTAACATTAATTTAAAAAACCGGCTCTAGTGGTCGGGCTGTGGCCTTCAAAGGGAAAATCAGTGCTACTCACCTCCAGCCAAATACGGTATATATCTCTTTCGATTGGGTAAACGCTAAGTAAGAGGTATCCACTTGGCTGGAAACAATTATCACCACGGCGATTTAAAAAGCGCGCTATTAACGGCAGCTCGCGAGGTCATCGCAGAACAAGGGGCCGATGCGGTGTCACTGCGTGGCATCGCAGCGGCGGCAGGTGTGTCGCATATGGCGCCCTATGCACACTTTAAAAATAAGCAGGCCTTATTACAGGCGGTTGCTGGATCGGGTTTTCGAGGTCTTGCGGATCAGCTTACCAATGTAAAAGATCCGTCATTGAGCCCACGCAGTCAGGTACTTTTATATGGTGTTGAGTACATAGAATATGCCATCGCCAATCCTAAGCTTTATCGTTTAATGATTAATCAAATGCATCAAGTCATTGATAGTAACGAGCAAGCTGAGGGTAATGTGCCAACGTCGGTTTCTGAGTTGGCTGAGGCTTCGAAGCAGCCTTATGTTTTGTTACGTGACGCGTTTTTGCGAGAAAGCCAATTAAACGCAGGCGCTCATACGCCAGTGGATAAAGTACAAGTCAAAGCCAGTGCTCAAGGCGCTTGGGCCATGGTGCATGGTCTTTCTTTGTTGATTATCGACGGTCATATCCGTATCCCTGATGGCATGGATACCAAAACCTATTTGGCCATGGCTGCGGTGCAAGACCGCAGCGTGACGGGCCCAAGCTAATAGACGAGAACTAATTAGCGAGGGCTAACAAGAGCGGATTAAAAGGCAAGAATTAATACATGATTTCTAGGTCTTCTAACGGGAAGGCCACACATGAATGTATCC
>JBFHVZ010000141.1:0-10788 GCA_041589295.1 Pseudomonadales bacterium | reverse complement strand
GCACGAACCATAAAATCTACCTTGGTTAATCAGATCAATATGAAAGGTGCCCAAGTATACGGTTCCGGCAACCTTATCACCAGAGCAAGCAGTGGAACGCACTGCTTATAGCCAAAAGATGAAAGTGTGCCCGAATTAGACAGCTGCGCCTGTGCCACGCATCAACAGTTTGTTGAGCTTAAGTTCGCCGGTACGCGTGAGTTGCCAATAATGGCGTAGACCGCCACCGTGACCGGCGACGTTTTCAATGAATCCAACACCTTTCAGGAAGGCTTTTAAGCGTTGGAATTCCATGGCATTACAGCGCACATCCGCCAGCGCATGGCCATCGGCCACCTTTTCTAGGAATTGCGTGCGGTAATATTCTTCAACATAGTCTTCTAGCATGGACTTCATGCGTTCTTCGGTCACAGGGGACGTCATCACAGAGGCAATGTTAATGAAGGTACTTTCCCACGTAAGGTGAATCTGGCAGCTCACGTCATGGCAATTGCCATGGGCGAATACTTTGCCAGAAAAGCGTAAAGGATAGGTTTCGTCAGCATTAAAGGTTTCTTCAATGCGCGTCAGAATTGGGGGCTCGACCGGTGCTTCAACCTTGGTGCTGCTAGCCAAGCCTAGCTGGGGTTTTAAATGGTCGCGCAATACATGACGACCGATCAGGTTAAGATCTTCGACGTTAATCCAATATTTGAACACGCCTGACATCATCAACTTATGCAGACTGCGTAGACGGGAGACATCGACGTCTTTCAGGTTTTTTAATTCGACGTTTTTAAGTAGTGCGACAACGGGCATTTTTTTGCCCCGTGCGTAAACCGCTTCACGGTGAATGTAACTCTCACCTGTGGCAGCTTGTTGGCCATAGCTATCACCAACCAACAGCAAAAACACATCGCAGCGGTCGATAACCTGACGCACACTACCCCAGTCGTATTCACCAGCGGCGGCCGTGTATTGACTGGTAACAGGCACACCACCCAGCTGAGTAATCAGACGACTCAAGGTGTACAGCGGCCCTGCCACATCACTGGCATCGGCACTGATATATACAAGGGGGGAAGCTTTCAATTGAAACACCTACAGCCAGTTAACCCAGCTTGTCTGATTACGCACACAAGTGCCGCATTGTACCTTTTTTGACCACTCTGGCCAGCGATTTGTCGATTCCAGCCCATCTGTGGTGTGACACAGGGCCCAACACCATACCCACACAACCCACAGACTACAACCACCCGACCAGTCGAACCGCATATAGCATTAGGCTAATGGTTACAGCCGAGAGCAGCGTACTTAACACAATAATGTTCGACGCCAAGGCAAAGTTGCCACCCATGGTACGCACCATGACAAAACTTGCTGCCGCCGTGGGACTGGCGAACATCAGCAATAAACACCCGAGTTCAACACCAGTAAACCCAAATGGAACAGCCAACAAAACCACTGACACCGGCAAAACGAGCAACTTGAACAACACCACCCATGTCGAAACACGGCTGGATTTACGCAGACTCTCCATAGACAAAGAGCCACCAATAGCAATCAAAGCCAGTGGTAACGTCATGGCCCCTAAATAATGACCAGCATCGGACAAGATCGGCGGCAAGCGCACACCCAGTAATAGACACACAAATGCCAACAAAATAGAGGCAATTAACGGATTCTTAAGCATGTCTAGCAACAGCTTTTTAATATTCAATCTACCGTCTGGTTGCAAACTACGTGTGAGCGCGTAAACCGAAAGGATGTTGTATGCAGGGGTCACCACGGCGAGCAGCACAGCCCCAACCGCCAAACCCTCAGCACCGAATGCATTGCCACAAAGTGCCAACCCCACAATGCCTAAGTTACTGCGAAACGCGCCTTGAACCGCCACGCCGCGATCAGCCACCTCTGGCACCCACCAGCGCGCGCTCCACCACAAAACAAGAAAGCTCAAACAGGCGACCACTGCACTAAACAGCGCCAACCGCCCCTGCTCTCCCCAATTCACTTCGGCCTCTAAAATGGCCAAAAACATCAACACAGGCAAACACAGGTCAAACACCAATTTAGATGCCGTGGCGATAAAGCGGTCATCAATGCGACCTGCACGCTTTAGATATAAGCCGAGAAATACGATCAAAAATACCGGAGCCGTCACCCCGAGGGTGTATTCCATTGCCGCAAAGTACGTCATTAAGCCTGCGCCGCCATCAAATTGAGGTTAGGAAGAAGAGAAGATACACAAAGGCGCGAATTGTACCTGATTTGTTAACCATGTGATTGAAAAGTGCCTTAAACCACGAAATAGGTTAGAATCCGCCGGATGATCTGAGCAAAACCGCAGCACCGCAACCGCTGACGGCGGTCACTACCTCCGTCGCACGACGTTGCTGAAAAACACAAACTCCAGTTTGTGAAACACCCTCCAGTGCGGCCCGTTCAGAAGCAGACCAGATGGAACCCCAGACTGGTAGATTGCACCTTGAGGTTGGCATGTCACGAGTTAAAAAAAGCCGTTCATTGAAACGCATTGCCGGTGTAAAAACGGGCACCAAAGAAAGAACCAAGATTGAACGCAAGCGCCGTAAAGAAGCGAAAAAAGCGTCCAACCCACGTAAATCCGATCGCCAAAAAAGCCTGTATCAACGCTTTCTCGACGATAACGGTATCGTGAATCAGGCCCATGTGGAAAAACCTAAAACCAAAAAGCCTGAAAACATCGACACAATAGACGCGCAAGAGTCCACTCAAAAGCCAAGCGACAAAGCGTCGGGTGCTCACAAAGAAAAAGATCAAAACCTGTGGGACATGTTGGAAAAACCCAACCTAAAAGACACCTACTAATCTCTCTTCGCTGTAAGTGAATTCATGAAATCAGCCGAACAACTAAATTGCCCTACGGGGCAATTTTCATTAGTGCGCCCCGGTGCTCCCGAAAAAATGCCACTGCGAGCATGGGACGCTGCTGACGAGTATCTTATTGAATGGGTGTGCGAGCACTTTAACGACCAGCCGCTCAACATTATCAATGACAGCTACGGCGCACTGGGCACAGCACTGCAAAAGCAATGGCAACAACAGGCAGGCCTCTGGCTGACCGACTCCTATTGCGCACAACACGCACTGTCACTCAATTTAGATCAAACGCAGCCGCAACACTGCGACACCCTGCTGGGTAACTGGCAATCGCAAGCAACACTGTGGCTGCTTAAAATCCCAAAAAACACCAGCCTTTTGCAATACCAGCTTAACCGCATCACCGAGTTGGCCATAAACACTGGGCGCTCACAAACACTGCTATTAGCCGGCATGATGAAGCACGTACCAAAAACCTTGCTGAACCTGCTAAGCGAATACGGCATGGCTGAACGCGCACCGTTTAAGAAAAAAGCCATGTTAGTGCGTTTGACTATTGATGCTCAAACCGCACAACTCAAACCGCAAAAGTACCCGAAACAACAGCGCTTTTTCGGCACCCAACTGTTGGCCCACGCCAACGTGTTTGGGCGTGACAAATTAGACCAAGGCACAGAGCTATTACTACAGCACATGCCACAACTGGACGGTCCACACACCATGGCCGACCTATGCTGTGGGACGGGCATTTTAGGCTTGCATCACGGACAACATCACCCTGAAGCCGCAGTCCACTTTTTTGATGAGTCCCACATGGCCGTAAGCAGTGCCGAAGCAGCTGTCACGCTAAACAGCCTCCAAAATCAAACGGCCTATTTTTGGGATGACGGCATGCAGCAGGCAACTAGCCAAGGCTATGACCTCATTCTGTGTAACCCGCCTTTTCACGAACAGCATGCCGTCGGCGATCATATTGCGTGGCGACTGTTTAACGATGCTCAGCGTTGCCTAAAGGCCGGCGGCCACTTCATCATCGTTGGCAATCGACACTTGGGCTACCACACCAAACTAAAACGCATCTTCAAAAACGCCGAAACCATCGCAGCTAACGCCAAGTTTGTCGTATTGAAGAGCGTTAAAGCCTAAGTAATGTGAGCATGAGCCAAACATCGCAATACCAAGTACTTGCCACTCAACCGCAAAAAGCCGAACTCGAAGTCAAGCGCAGCCAATTCATTGCCTTGGCCTATCGAGTGGCTAATGTCGCTGAGGCCAAGGCTCAACTAAGCTCGGTTAAAGAAGCCTATCCAGACGCTCGTCATCACTGCTACGCCTTTATCGCCGGTGCACCCACAGACAGTCAGGTCTACGGTTACAGTGACGATGGCGAACCCAGTGGCACGGCAGGCAAACCCATCTTCAGTCGCTTACAGCACAGCGGTGTGGGAGAAATTCTGGTGGTGGTCGTGCGTTATTTTGGCGGCACCAAGTTGGGGACAGGCGGACTAGCTCGAGCGTATGGCGATGTAACTTCGCAATTATTTGAACAATTGCAGACCGAGCCATACATAGCCATGGATGAAAGGCGCATTACGGTGGGATTTTCACGCGAAGGCGATATTAGACGCGCCATAGAGGCGGCTAAAGGCAAAGTAATCGCAGAAGTCTATAACAGTGAGGTGACACTGACTGTGCTTGTGCCATCAGGCACTGTGTTGCCGTTATTACACGACGAAATCGAGCAGAAGGCGTAGCTTTTAAGCCTATCAAATATTTATCAAGCGCGCTGAGCTTGCTCAGGTGACTCCTGCGCAATAAAGCGGCTGATATGACGATAGCCATCCTGCATCATATTTTGAAAGCACATTTCCACCTCAAATTCCTTTTGCGACACGCGACGAATGCTATGGATTTGCGCTTCGCTGCAAATATCCACGGCATCGCCATCGGAAAATCGCAATTGAATTTTCAGATGCTTACTTTCGTATTTCACTTGGTATTCTTGATCGTCACCCAGCGAATGAATGGCCTGTACCTGATCAGGGCTACAGTGCAATACCACACCGCGAGGCGTAATATGCGTGCAGCGAACAGCAATCGGCTGAGCTGCCTGCCCTTGCAAAATACTGACATCAATTCCGGACTCTGGGTTTGTCATCGTTCGTAGAGGTTCCATTTACCGCACCGTACAAAAAGCAACCACTACTTTAGTAATAAACCAGTACCAGATTTTTTCAACGGCTAGATACATTTTTTCTAAGAATTGCTAGCGAGTTGGCACACTTTTTACGTAATTTAACATTTGAAAATGTCAAATCAACCTTTTGAGACAGGGTTAGCCAGCCATGTCGCCATTAAGCGTCACAAGCACGCGGCGCTGGCCGCCATGGTCGCGGTGCTCGCCTAAATAGACCCCCTGCCACATTCCTAGGTTGAATACGCCGTCGGTAACAGGCAAGGTCAATTGATGGCCCAGCAAGCTGGATTTGATGTGGGCCGGCAAATCATCCGGCCCCTCGAGAGTATGTCGATAGTAGGATTCGTTCTCGCGAACGGTACGATTAAAGAAGGCTTCGAAATCTTGCCGCACGGTGGGGTCGGCGTTTTCATTAACCGTCAGAGAAGCAGAGGTGTGTTGTAACAACAAATGCACCAACCCCACTTTCATGTTGGCCAGCTCGGGCAACTGCGCAATGATCTCATCTGTCACCAAGTGAAAACCTCTAGCCTTGGCTTTAAGCTGAATTTCTTTTTGCAGCCACACGTTAATTCATCCCCGTAATTTTTATGCTTCTGGTTGGCCCGCTATCGCTAGACAGACGTGGTATTTTCAAACCGACCCTGCGCACGGTTTTTTTGCACTTGATCAAACGGGAAAACCTGTCCGTTCATGGTGATGTAAACCCCGGGTTGCGCCAGCTGCACCGCCGCCACCGCCGTGCCTAAATTAAATAGCGCATCACTGGCACTTAGCTCAAAAGGCAACATGGCCCCAAACAACACCACGACCTTGTTTAGCTGCTGGGTTTGCTGCAATTGCTCAGCAATTACGACTGCACTTTCAACCATGGTGTCTGTCCCATGGGCGACAATCATTAGCTGTTCTGTGCAATCCAAGCAGGCTTGAGCCAAGCACTGGCGATCGGTATCTGTCATTTCTAGGCTGTCTTTCAGCATCAACTGCGTGACTTGATACGGCACCGTCATCCGAGCCTGCTGCAACATGGCTTGCATATGAGTTTCAGTAAACGTCAATTCGCCATTCAGCTCGTTGTAATGTTTATCTAGGGTGCCGCCGGTTAGGAATACATGCATATTCAAATTACACCGCTGCCAAATTAGAAAAAGCTATTCAAATACACGCCCCACGCATTACTGCGACGGGCGCGGCCGTTTTCGTCAGTGAAGACCATCCAGCTAAACTGTGTACCCAGAGTGACGCCCATGGAGCCACGAATCTCAAGCAAGAGCTTTGGGCCCAAAGAAGGGTCGTAGCTGATTTCGCCGTCACCGGTTTCCCACGTGTGCATGTTGGTATGAGTTAGACCAAAACCCAAAGAACTCACTTGGTTTGATTCCACCCACAAAGCGTCGGCCGTTAGGTATTTTTGAGTATAGTCCGCACCACTTTCACCCTGCGCGGTGTAATAGCTGTAACCCACTTGGGTGCGCACGGTCGAAAATGGACGCCCCGCCACAGGCCATGCGTAACCTAGGCTAAAACTTGGGCCGCCAGCTAACGTTAAATCGGGTAAAAAATCATCGGTACTGGCTAACTTGGCTCCACCTTGCGCAATAGCCAGCTGCCAATATGACCCTGCCAACTTTTCAAACGGCACTGGGTAGCCTTCGTCCGGTGTTAAAAGCTCCACCTTACCCAATGGTAAATACTGTGCTGGGTAACGCTTATCAAACGGGCTGATACTGTAGCTCCAACTAGAGCCTTCATGCTTAGTCGTATAAGACGCCTGCTGGTCGTACAGTTTTGGATCGGTGCGGATAATCACATAGGCCACTTCTGGCGTTAGATGCAAAGGCAAGGCAGCATAGCGCCCTTCTGTGCCAAGCTGAGTAAATCTCAGTTGAGGTTTAATTAGCTGTAAGCGATTTTGGTTGGCATCTAACAGTTCAATGATGGGATAGAAAAAACCGTCACCCTCGTCTGTTTTTTCGATATAGGTACGCAACTGCACATAAAAGGCTGGATGTCTGGGTGGCAACGCATAGGCCTTATAGAAACTGCGCCCCCCTTGAATTTCGATGACGCGGTCTTCCAAGTCGATGGTACCTAGATTGCCGCTAGGTAAAGATTGAAACGTCACTTGTTCATCCGCAGGTGCGGTTGCCAGCAATTCTCGTTGCGCCTTCGGATTTAACGAAGAACACGCCCCCAACGCACAACACAAACCTATTAGCAGAGATTTTTTAATCATTATCTGTACTCCATTCGTGCCACGCATGGTAAGGGATTTAACGACTAAACCCCAAGGGGTAAATGTGTCGAATCCACCACTTTGCGCATCACAAAGCTAGAGTGCACGCCGGTGACACCCTCAATAGTCAGCAACTTATCGAGCAAAAACTGCTGATAGGCGTTCATGTCTGCCACCACAACTTTTAATAAATAGTCGGCGCTGTGACCTGTAATCAAATAACAGGACTGCACCTGCGGATGACTGGCCACCGTGGACTCAAACATCTCAAAGCGATCTGGCGTATGGCGATCTAATCCGACGGACACCATGACCACCAGATCTAAGCCCAGCCGCTGCGCATCCAAGACGGCCACGGTTTTTTGAATGATCCCCGCCTCTTCCAGTGCCTTAACGCGACGACTGCACGGCGATGGCGACAGCCCAACGCGGTCGGCTAAATCTTGATTACTGATGCTGGCATCCTGCTGCAGGATTTGCAGAATGCGCTTGTCTGTCCGATCTAAGCTGATCAGCGCCATAAAAACGCCCTCTTTCTATTAAAATCAAACTAAAAATTCAGGATAAATCAGCTTTACGCAATTTTTAACCCGCAAATCGAATTTTTAAGCAATTTAGTTAAAGATTTAGCCATTTTTAGCCCCACATTTGCCAGCATTCACCCCAAAGACTTCCATATACTTTCTCTCGTTCGATGGCAGTCACAAGCCGCCTGACGTCAAGCATCACAAGTGCACGACCTGAACAAACCACCTAACAAATGGACCACAAGTCCTAGGGAAACCGCGCAGCGTTTAGCGCTGCGCCAAGAACACGCTTCAAGCTATCAATATCGACACGTTACCTAAATGGAAGCCAATCATGTTCGATCATCGCAAATACCGCCCAGCGGCCCAGATCACCAACCCACAACGCCAATGGCCTAGCCGAGTAATCGAGCAGGCTCCGCTTTGGTGTGCGGTTGACCTGCGCGACGGTAACCAAGCGCTGATTGATCCTATGACTGTCACCCAAAAGCAACGCATGTGGGGCTTATTGGTCGAGATGGGCTTTAAGCACATCGAAGTTGGCTTTCCGTCGGCGTCTCAACCAGATTTTGATTTTGTACGCTGGTTGATCGAAGAAAACCAAATTCCAGACGACGTCACCATTCAAGTATTGGTACAAGCCCGCGATGAATTGATCGAACGCACTTACCAAGCATTGGACGGCGTTAAACAAGCCATCGTGCACGTTTATAACTCCACCTCACCGGTACAACGTGAAAAAGTGTTTGGCTTGGATAAACAAGGCATCATTAACATCGCTGTGAACGGCGCGAAAAAAGTACAAAGCGAAGCGCAGCGCTTTCCAAACACGCAATGGACGTTTCAATATTCGCCAGAAAGTTTTTCCAGCACCGAAGTGGATTTCGCCATTGAAGTCTGCAACGCCGTCATCGACGTTTGGCAACCCACAAGCGAAAAGCCGTGCATCATTAACTTGCCCGCCACTGTGGAATGCGCGACGCCCAACGTGTTTGCCGATCAGGTAGAAGTTTTTTGCCGCGAGGTAAACCAACGCGAATCCATCATTGTCAGCGTGCACACTCACAACGACCGAGGCTGTGGTGTGGCCGCAGCAGAATTAGCCGTAATGGCCGGAGCAGATCGCGTTGAAGGCACCTTGATGGGCAACGGTGAACGCACCGGTAACATGGACTTGGTCACCATGGCCATGAACCTATACAGCCAAGGCATTGATCCAAACTTAGATTTAAGCCGCGCCGACGACATCATCGCCACCGTCGAAGCATGCACACAAATTCAAACCCATCCGCGTCACCCATGGTTTGGCGAATTGGTTTACACCGCGTTTTCAGGTTCGCACCAAGACGCCATAAAAAAATGTTTGGCCGTACAAACACCCGAACAACCTTGGGACGTGGCTTACTTGCCCATCGACCCACGAGACTTGGGCCGTGATTATCAATCCGTCATTCGCGTAAACAGCCAATCTGGCAAAGGTGGCGTCGCCTATTTAATGGAAGCCGAACACGGCATCAGCTTGCCACGTTGGATGCAAATTGAATTAAGCCAACAAGTACAAAAAGCCAGCGAAGCCAGCAGTGCCGAAATAAACGCAACACAGATTTGGGATATTTTTAAACAAGACTTTATGGACGACAGTGGCCGCTACCAAATCAGCAGCTACCACTTGGACCACGAAGCATTTGCCAAAGCTGGCGAGCACGAACAACTGCAAGCAACCTTGCATAACGGCCGCGATACGTTAACCGTAACTGGACATGGTGAAGGCGCAATCGAAGCCTTCTGCGAAGGTTTACACAAAACCCTTGGCATACAAGTGGATGTTGTGAAGTACGACCAAAGCGCTATGGAACAAGGCAGCCAAGCCAAGAGTGTCGCTTTTGTTCAAGTAAATATAAACAATCAAAAGTACATTGGCGCAGCCATCGACCAAGATGTCATAAACGCGAGTATGAATGCCATCTTGGTTTCGGTTAATCGCTACCTTGCCCAACAGGGCGGCAGCCAGGTCGCTTAACCTGCTATTCTTTCAAGAGACTCAACATGCCTAGCTACCTCATCATGGGGTAGCGGCCCACCGTGGCCCATATAAAATGTTTTCACCCCCATTTTGAGTAAGCGATCCAACTGCAAGGCCACTAAGCTCGGATTATCTTCAAAAGGTGGCCGCTTGGCTTTATGCGAACAACAAATTCCACCTAATAAGACTCCAGAAGAAACCAGATCGCCAACGATAGCCGCATCACCCAGAACAACACTTAACGAACCCTCGGTATGCCCTTTTGTTGCAAACACAACACCCTGCACACCGAAACTGGACAAATCAAAAACCTGCTCCCCTACCAACAAGATGTCAGGCTCAAACGCTATGTAAGGCGCTTGAATCGCCCCTGTTTTCTTAAAGCAACGACCAAACCATCCCGTGCTGCAAAAGGACATTGCCCGCTCACGTCGATAATAAGGCAAGTCATCGGCATGAGCGCAAATTGGAGCCCCCGTCAAACGTCTTAGTTGCGATGCGTTGCCTGCGTGATCGACATGCGCATGTGTAATAATTATCAAACAGATATCCGCAAAGCGTTTACCTATTTTGCTCAATACATGTTGCACTTTATGCTCGGTATTTGGCAACCCTGCATCCACCAATATCAAACCGCTCTGCGTTTCGATTAAAAATGCATTAACCAACCCCATCGGGAAAATGGGCACCACATGAACATTAAACGATGGAATCAACATTAGATTTATGCCTTGACTTTTAATTCGGTCAAAACACTATATTCAAAGCAAAGTAACATTCAATTAGGCACCTAAAGGTAACTACCTTGGCAACGTCCACTAACGAAAACCCACTTGGCTGCCCTGCCGTATCCACGCTGAAGATATTAAACGGCAAATGGAAACCTATGATCATTCACTTACTAACTGAAAAACCACAACGCTTTGGAGAAATAAAACGGGCCATGCGCCCGATCAGCCAAAAG
>JBFHVZ010000140.1:0-10832 GCA_041589295.1 Pseudomonadales bacterium | reverse complement strand
CCCTATACGACAACCAAGGGGTGCAATACGGCTTAAACGCGTTAAAAACAGGCAAGATTAGTGTCGAAACGTTTTTGCATCTCAATAGCCATATCGGCAGTTGGAAACCGCAAAACGAAATGAGTAATGAATACTATTGGCATGTTAGCGGTAAAGGTGGATTAAAAGACTTTAATCTATGGAGCCAACATAACATGACTCACGAAGGTTTGGCTCAACCGCTTTCGCCGAGAGCGCAAGCCAACCCAGATGCGATTACAGCGGCGTATTTAAGTGGCCAAGTGTATCAAGGCAAGCTCGGCATCCCCATGATTGACTTGCGCCCCTATCGAGACGACATGCTGGATATTCATCACAGTTGGGCATCTTTCTCGGCACGGCTGCGTATGCAAGACCAACAAACCGACTTAGGTGAGCAAATCATTTGGACCACACGACCCCCTTACAAAGGCTATGACGCAGCGTTAGAAGCCATTGACCGCTGGATGGCAAACATCAAACAAAACCCCGACGCCAGCGTGGCAGAAAACCGTCCCAGTGATTTAGCTGACCGTTGTTACGACCATCAAGGTAATCTCATCTATAACGGCGACGACGCATGGGCTGGTGCGTGGAATGATCAAGCGAACGGTCCCTGTACATTGGTGCACCCGCCTAAGTCCAGCGCGCGCATCGTTGCTGGCGACGGTTACCGAGGTGAAGTACTTAAATGTGCGCTACAGACTGTGGAAAACGCCATTGCAAATGGGGTTTACGGGTCCATTGACATGACAGCATACCGCAGCGAGTTAGAAACCATTTTCCCCGACGGGGTATGTGATTACAGTCAACCACCTGTTGGAAAACCAACCGGAATGTTTAACTGAATTTGAGCATGGCAAGCGATTCTTCAAAGCTCACTCGAGCGATACATCCGATGCCTGACTATGTAAAGCAAGCGCTGGAAGACAGTCAACTCATGGCTGTCTATCTAGCGAGGCCTGCCTATCAACGAAATGATTATATTGGTTGGATCAACCAAGCTAAACAAACAAGCACCAAACAAAAACGTTTAGCGCAAATGTTAGCTGAGTTAAAGATGGGTGGTATCTACATGAAGATGCCACACCCACCTTCGGCGAAAACAATAAAACCAAGCAGTAAATAAATCACCGCTTCAAACAAAGGGTCAAGCCATCGGCGATGGGCAAATGACTTAAATGAATGCGTTCATCTTTTTGCAATTTACGATTCAGGCGACGAATTGCACAAGTGTCTTCATCCTGTTTCGTGGCATCAATCACGCTGCCATTCCACAACGTATTATCAATTAACAGCAATCCGTTAGGGCGCAGTAGACGCAAGCACAGTTCGTAATACTCGTCGTAGTTGGCTTTATCCGCATCAATAAATGCCAAATCAAACTGTCGAGACTCACCCTGTTGTAATAAATCCGTTAGCGTTTCCAGCGCTGGTGCCAAACGTAACGAAATTTTTTGCGTTACACCGGCTTGCTGCCAATAACGCTGTGCAATATCAGTCCAGTGTTTATCGACATCACAACACACCATACGACCTTCTGCGGGCATGGCCATAGCCATGGCAAGTGCGCTGTAACCGGTAAACGTACCGACTTCTACAATGTTTTTTGCATTCATCAAACGCACTAACAACTGCATAAACTGACCTTGCTCAGGTGCAATTTGCATGCGTGCCATGCTGTCTTTGGCCGTTTCTTCCCGTAAAGCCGTCAACAATGAATGCTCACGGCCCGACGTTGCCAACAAGTATTGATACAGTTCGGGCGTTAAATTGAGTGTGCTGTTTGACATGGCATGTCCTTATGCAAAAAAACGATTGATCTACTGTAAGAAAGGGTTATGTAAACGCTCGTGTCCAAGAGTGGACATAGGGCCGTGGCCGGGAATGAATTGCACCTCATCACCCAGTGGCAATAGGCGTTCTTTAATGGCTTTTATTAATGTTGCGTGATTGCCTTTGGGGAAATCCGTGCGGCCGATGGAGCCTTGAAATAATACATCGCCGACAACGGCCAATTTGGCCGTATCGGAATAGAACACGACGTGGCCCGGCGTGTGCCCCGGACAATGCAGTACCGACAGGGTTTCGTTACCCAAGGTCACTTCGTCGCCCTGTTCTAGCCAACGATTTGGCGTGAACATTTGCGCCTGCGGAAAACCAAACATAGCGCTTTGCTGAGGCAGCATATCAATCCAAAACTGCTCTTCTTTTTGTGGGCCAATGATCGGCAGTTGTTTCGCCTGCGCCAATTCGCCAGTAGCACCAGCGTGGTCAATATGGGCGTGGGTCAGCCAGATGGCTTTTAGCGTAACACCTGCGTGAGCAACGGCAGCATGAATGCGGTCTAGGTCGCCGCCGGGATCAATCACCGCCGCCTCCATGGTTTCGTCACACCATAATAAGCTGCAGTTTTGCTCGAATGCGGTCACGGGAACGATGCGAAATTGAAGCGCCATAATACTCTGTCCGACTGAATTCAGCGCACAGTTTACTGCACCCCTTAGGATAAAAATACCCTGATAAGAGGCTGTTAATGCAGGGCAGAACGACGATTCGCCTTATGATAATGTTCAATTTCCAACAGGCCCTGACGGATTAAAGCCCGCACATTGCTGCGCTTAAAACGATAGTTTTTCCATAGTCCGTAGATCATGCGCTTGAGCTGTTTGATCTGCCAAGTCATTTCACGGTACATGATTTCTAGGCGTTCAATGGCCACATAATCGTCCTCGGTTTCGGACGAACAGGACTTACGCATCCATTCGCCGTGTTCGCTTTGCAGCATGCCACTGCTTAATAGGCAGCGATTAATACGGTCGCCCATATTAATGACGTTTTGAATCTGATGGCTGCCAGCGCTTTCTTGTCGCAAACTCATGACGATGCCATACAGCACGCAGTAGTCATGATTGATGTTTTCGTTTTCAAGCAGCAAGCGACTGATGAGCTGCGGAATCTGTTTATTTTGATAAACCCTTCGCGTTGGCCATTTAACGTCGCGAATCAGTTCCATCATGGCTTTAAACACTTTGCGGCAATAAATATCTGGGTTTAACTGCAAAATGGGCATCAATGCATCAAAGCCCAAACCCTTGGGTCGCAGTTCTTTTTGATACAGGGCAAAACACGTATCCGCCATGCCTAGAATCTGCCCGATCATACCCAAGTCGCCACCCTGTTTTGCCAGCGGGTAACCAGACCCGTCACAACGCTCATGATGTTCAAGCACAGCAATGCCCACAGATTTAGGCAAGCCTTTCACGTAGCGTAAAATACAGTGACCAATCACGGTATGGGCTTGCATTGTGCGCCACTCGTCTGTGGTGTACTCATCTCGCTTTTCAATTATGGCAGGGTCTATGTGCAACATTCCCACATCGTGTACTAAGCCAGCAACAAAGACATTAATACAATCGTGACGGCTGGCCCCCATACGACAAGCAATGGCCATACTGATATAGGCAGTGAACAAACCTTGTTCAAACACTTGGGGTAAACGCTCGCGCATCACTGTCATCTTTTGCACCAGCAAAGGAAACTGTTCGAAATATTTACACGCTTTGGCTAACAAACGATGCAGCCGCCAGCTTTCGTGAAACAAACCATAGTCAGGATTATTTTTTAAACTTTGCGCATACAAGCGATACAGTTGCTGCGCAGTTAAACCGCCATCCAATACCAAACTGGTTTCCAGTGGCTTGATTAATTTATGGGTGATGATGCGCTCGGTTAACGCACGATTTAACGACTTACCTTGTGGAACAACCACAGCACCTTGCTGGTTGCGCACATCCTCAAGGGTAGAAACACCATACTCTGGCCCTAACGCCATTAGATGGTCGACATAACTATCGGGTTGACGAACATCATGTAACATGGAATTTCACCTCTACTGTGAACCTGTTATCAGATTAGCCATAGCCAGTTGTAACAACAGTCAAAGAGGGTAAATGTTCGCCGCAGTTCGGTAGTGAATTGGTTACAACTTGTGTAACGCAGGCAAGGTTTTTGTAACGCGGAAAACTCCCCCCCTAAGTGCTGTCAGCCGTTGACTTAGAGGGTGTAGGACATTCGCTATATGGCGAAAAATGCTGTGAATATGCTTAGGATTCAGCTTTTGTCGCAGCAGGCAGTTTTGCGCTGCCTAATAGCTTCCAAGCAAATACTTGGCAGGTGAAAAACACAATAAAGCCAGAAGTCACCACATCACTAAAAAAGTGACCGCCTTGCAGTACGCGACCTGTACTAGCAGCAATGCCGATCAACATACCAATCCAAAACCAACGGCGTCCCAGCACCCAGCCCAAGGCCATAAAATAAAAACCTTGCGCTGCATGACCGCTGGGAAACGAACAATTGCGTTCGCATTGATCGGCAATCACAAAGGCAGGCGTAAATTGCTGCTGACCACCAAACGCTTCCACATGACGGGGGCGACCGCGATCCCAATTATCTTTCAAGCCATGCACAATTAAACCCGGCCCAATCAACAACACCAACAACAAAAATACCGTGTGCTTGCGATGCTGCTTAGCTTTGGGGTAATACCAAGACGCTAACAGCGCAACTAATAACGCTGGGATGATAATCCGTGGCACAAACCAAAACCCCTCGTACATGGCCAGCACGATAGGGTTATGACGATAAATAAAACCCTCGCTTTCATTCCAGAACAGACCAGTAATCATCACATCCAGCTGCGGCCACAGCACAAACACCAACGCAAATACGATAAATACCGGCACCTGCCAATGGGCCATTAACCAACGTGACATCGAAGCGAATAAAGAGGACGACATAGAAAATTCACTTTTAGGCTAAAGATTCGTGGCAGCATTGTGCCAGAGAGAAAGGATGAGTCAAAACCTATTCGAAACGGCTTTCGACACTGACCATCCAATAGGGGCTATCGTTTAATGACATTGTGCCGCGATCGTAAACCAGCTTACGATACATGTTTTGGCCTAACTCCAATTGCACCGTAAACGGCGTACGGGTTTTATGCCGCACCCCGACACCCAATGCCCAATTTATATAGTGCATGGTGACATGGTTGTTGTACTTTCCGTAACGCCACTGTCCGCCTTCTGGCCGCATATGAGCGTACACTTGAGTAGACTTTCGCCATTGAAACTCACTGCGCCAATCGGGAAAAACCCACTGGTGATACCAACGACTACTGGCTTGCCAATTGACCCCCAGTGTTGGGTAATAACGGGCGTGGCCGAGACGGCGGTCTGCGATGACGCCAATCACCCAGTCTAAATCAGCGCGTACCGCATAGTTAGCTTTCAACCCGTAGTCCACATCCGTCGCTCTGTGGTCCCACAAGCGTTCATCGGAATAATGGCTAGGTGCTAACCGCGCCGCGATTCGCCAGCGCGAAGTCCCAAGCGGATCGTGTATGTAATCAATGGGCAGAGCTAGTCGATACAAGCGACGCTCGCCGACATTATTACCATGAAACGTAATCAAGGTTTGCTGTACATGCACACCGCTAAACCAATAGCCCGTATGGGTTTGACGCATGCCTAAGGGCAAAGCCAAGCGATCTTGAAAAACGGTCGCGCTCAAACCACCTTGATTGGGCACCACGATGCGAGCATCTTCTTGATGATAAAACCCCAGCATTAGCGCTTCGTCCTGCCCTAAACCTAGAGCCTGCCCTTTGCACACCACACTTAACAAGCAAACATACAGACCAACTAAACAAACAAGAGCGCGCCTACAGCGGTCAAGATGATCAAATGGAAGAGTCATGGGAATCATTTTGATTGAGCCAATGATGAATCACTCTGGATAACTGCATAGGATCAATGGGCTTAGATAAATAATCACTCATGCCTGCCATCAAGCATTTTTCTTTGTCACCCTGCATTGCATTGGCAGTCATGGCAATAATGGGGGTATCTTGATAGAGGGTGCCAGCTTCACCACGACGAATTGCTTTTGTGGTTTCGTACCCATCCATCACCGGCATTTGGCAATCCATTAAAATTAAATCGTAAATGGCTTCTTGCGCATGGGTAGACAGTAACTGAATGGCTTGCTGACCGTTTTCGGCAACGTCACATTCAAAGTGCAAATCTTCCAACAAACTGATGGCCACTTGCTGGTTAATCATATTATCTTCAACCAAAAGAATGCGGGAAGTATGAGGCGCCACGCTGACCACTTGGGTATCGCTATTTTCACGGCTAAGCGTCTCTGTCATTTGTGCTATGTAAACAAATGCTTCGTCACTACGACCCAAAGCGCAATTAAAAATCCGCATGAGTTCAGAGCGGGTAATGGGTTTTTCACAGGTAAACAGCGTATGCGGCAACTGCAACCCCGCAACATCGAGCTTTTCGTTCAACGATGACATCACAATCCATTTGGTATTCGCTGGCGAAGCCGATGACAATGATTGCATGGCCACGTCATCATCAATATTCGGCCAATGGACATTGGCTAGCAAAATATCCAGCGGGTTATGGGCCATGATTTCTTGAGCGGAGTCGATATCACTGCACACCAGCACTTTCGCTCCCCATTGTTCTAACGTCACGCCAATGACTTTTGTTAGCGCCACATTGGGGTCAAGCACCAGAACGGTTTGGCCGTTTAAATCGGTTGCTGGCGAGGCTTCGAACACATCGGCTTGTGCCACTTCAATATCAAAATCAAACGTACTGCCAATACCTTCTTTACTGTCCACCCGAACATCGCCGTTCATTAATTCACACAGTTTTTTAACAATCGAAAGGCCTAACCCAGTGCCGCCGTATTTGCGAGTGGTGGATGCATCCACTTGAGTAAATGCATCAAATAAAGTTTCTTGTTTTTCACTGGGTATACCAATGCCCGTATCTTGTACACTGCCTAGCAATCGCCATTGCCCTTCGCGCTGACGTACAGCCATGGTGATGGTGATTTCGCCTGAATCGGTAAATTTAATGGCGTTGCCCGCTAGGTTAGTGAGTATTTGTCGAATACGGGCAGGGTCGCCCTTCACAAAACGCTGCGGTAGTTCTGTGGTATCAAGAATCAACTCCAAGCCTTTATCTTCACATCTATGGGCAATAGAAGCAGTAAACAGCTCAAGCATTTCTTCTAAATCGAAATCAATATGTTCTATATCTAGCTTACCGGCTTCAACTTTTGAGAAATCTAAAATGTCATTAATTAACACCAATAAAGATTTAGCCGACTCGTTAGACGCATGTAAAAAACGTCGTTGTTTATCATCCAAAGGTGTACGGCCTAATAATTCGAGCATCCCCAAAATGCCGTTCATGGGCGTGCGAATTTCATGACTCATACTGGCCAAGAATTCACTTTTTACTTTGGCGGCCACTTCGGCCGAGACTTTTGCTTGAATCAGTTCTAACTCGGTACGTTTTCGGGCATCAATGTCTTGGAAGCTACCAAACAGGCGAATCGCTTGGCCTTCCTTAAACTCAACCTCACCTTTTGCTGCAACCCAAATTTCTCGGCCTTTTGCAGTCACCAATTGCAGCTCCACATTCCAAGGGGTGCCATTTTCAATAGCCTTAGATACTGCATCTTCAATGGTTTTTCGGCTGAATCCTTCTTTATAAAAATTAATACCCGTGGCAAGGTCTGGCTCAAAATCCGCAGGTACTTCATGGATTAGCTTGGTCATCTCAGACCAGTACATGGTTTGATTGACTAAGTCGACTTCCCATGCGCCTATGCGCCCTTGGTGGCTCATGGCATTCATGAGCTTTTGTTGTCGTTCTAGTTCACGTTTGTCTTTTTGTTGTTCGGTGATATCGGTGGCGCTGGCGTAAATCTTTCCGGTAGCCTTATCGGGTGCGGCACTCCATAGCAAAGAAATATAATGCCCGTCTTTGGTTCGATACCGATTAACAAACGAATACGTAACCTGACCTTGGGCTAAGGTCACCATTTCTTGTTTGGTGTTTTTTAGATCATCAGGGTGAACAAGCTCGACATACGGGCGACTTAGCAGTTCTTCTTCGCTGTAGCCTAGCGCCACAGAAAAGTTGCGATTTACCTTTTCGAAGAAACCTGATGTATTAGCAATGCACATAAAACTGTTGGTGGTATCAAAAAAGTTTTGCAACTCTTGCTTTGACTTCTCCATAGCTTGATAGGCTTCTTTTTGTGCGCCTATGTCGATATGCGTACCAATCATGCGTCGAGCACGACCATCGTCATCCCAATCTACAACCTTGCCACTTTCTTGCACCCAAACCCAATGACCTAGTCTATGTTTAATACGGATATCTACTGCGTATTTGTCACTCTTATTCTGAAGATATTTGTTTCGCGCAATATAGGCGTTGTGCTGATCCAACGGATGCACATGATCGCGCCAAAACTGGATTGTTAGATCAGAAAGTTCGTCTAGTCGGTAGCCTATTCTCTGAGCACCAACCTCATTAATGCTGACCTTGTCAGTCACCATATCCCAGTCCCAAATACCCACATCTGTACTGTCAATAACAAGCTGCAGTTGTTCTTTATTTTTTAAAAGAAGATCCCGTCCTTGCTTAAGTCGAGCGATCAAATTATAGAAACTACGAGCCAACACACCTATTTCATCCTTAGCGCTAATAGGTAGCTTGTTAAGTTCGCCACTCACCTCATAATTTTGCATAGTCTGCGTTAATACAATTAATGGATTGACTACACGCCGAACAACCAACACAGCAATGGCTAACGCAAATATTGATAGTGCAAGACCAATGATTAAACTTTGATTCCTAAAATCACGAAGCGATTCCCTTAATTGATCTGACTGATATTGAACCATTAAATACAATGGGTAATTACTACCAACACTGTGAAGATCAAGTCTTTTTATATAGTTTGGCTTAGCATCTTTAGAGCTATTAAAAACACCTACCTCTAACATATCCTTAAACTCAGATCTAAGTAGGTGTGAATAAGGTGAAAAAACAGTTTTGAAACTCAATTCACCACCAAACTGAGTATTAAAAACAAACCTTCTTTCTGGGTGAAATATAAAATCACCATTTTGAGAAATTAAGAATAAATTAATACCTGTTAGCTCATGTTCTAAAATTAATTGAGTGACATAACCTACATCAACATTAATAATTACCAAACCAGAAAACTCACCGGAATCACCAATCACTGGCGTCATGGCACGAACAACAGTTTTATAAGGAAGTGTAATCTTTCCTCTTTCTCGATTAAGCTCCACTTGAGAAAAGCTAACTTCGCCAAATAACGTGTTTTTACCAATTTCAAAGTAGCTCCGTTTAGATTTATTCTGAAGCTGAGATTCAGGTGTTGTAAATATGCCAATCAGTTTTCTAGAAATATTGATTCTTTCATTGCCTTTCTCATCAATAAACCTGGCCTGGGTGTACTGGTCATTCAAGTTCATAATTTCATTAAACTTATGTTTTAACACCTCTATTTTTTTGCTTTCATTTAGGTTTTTACTACTTTGATATCTATTAAAATCGAGCAAATCTGGATCACGGCTTAGTAGCAGTACATCCTGCGCAGCTTTACGATAGTGCTTAGTTAGTAATGAACCGACTAAGTCTGCCTTAACACCCAACTGAACACCTTGTTGCTCTAACAGCACACCCTCACTTTGCGCATAAAAACTCATGCCGACGATTAAGCTCACCACCACAGACAACGCCAGTGCCACGGTAGGCAAGAGCAACCCCAGAGGTCGTTGTGCATGGCCAACTTCAAGCAATTGCACATCTTGTTGATGCTTCGAATTTAGCGCTAAGTGAGCATCTGCCAACTGTACTTGCTGATCCAGTTCGTCTTGGCTGGAATCAAGCGACGGCGCGTCGGCTGATAATCCTGTGGTGCGACCAACATTTAAGCGTTTTACTAGATCCGCAATAATGCCAAATGCAATACAGGAATAGGCCACCGACTTGAGACCATGGGCAATATTAAAGTGATGATCAAATAACGTGGTGGAGCCAAACGCCATGTGCAGCTGCGTCACAATTTCGGGCACCATGGCCAGCAATAGTGAGTAGCTAATAATGGAACTTAAGC
This sequence comes from Pseudomonadales bacterium, assembly GCA_041589295.1. Taxonomy (GTDB): domain Bacteria; phylum Pseudomonadota; class Gammaproteobacteria; order Pseudomonadales; family Oceanobacteraceae; genus Bermanella. Next base: position 782 of record JBFHVZ010000140.1, on the reverse strand, counting down.
GCTGATGCCAAACCCAAAACAATGTGCCCGCTAAAATAAACAGCGCTAACGGCAACACATCATAAGGGCGGGTAAATAACGAATTAGGTAACGTGGTTTTGGGCAGGTTCTCAGCATTTGCCGCCCAAGACACCACTAAGTAAGAAACCAGAATAAAACTGATGGCCGTACCCAATAAAAACCGTCCGCTGCGGCCGTTTAAACTGTCCACTTCATCTAACGAACCGGACGCGTTCAACTGATTTTTTAGCACCCATAAACTCAGCAATGCACCAACCACAATGATGCCGCCGTTAAAAATGCGCGACAGTGCCCAAGTAAAAGGAATGAAATCTGCGTTAGGTGCGCTGGCCTCTAAAATGCGAGTCGCGGCCAAAGTATGAAAGGCATCCACGCATCCAGCACAAAATAACGCCATACCGATAATGGGCACTGTACCGTCTCGACAACTGCGGTAATGCACCCAAGAGGCGATCGCACCAAAAATGGCGAGGCTAACGGCGCTCCACTCGAGTAACGCATGATGAATGGCCCCAGCAAGGGCATAGAATAAGTCGTCTTCGGATAAGGGTGCCGTACCGGCTAAGTTGATGCTGGCTGGCGTTGAGGAAAGGTCAATGCCCATGGGCTTAAGCAGCAAGGTGCCCAAGCAAAAGCATAGTATGGCCAAAAACCATTTGGCACGGGGCGTTTTAAATAGCGCAATCATGAGCGAAGTGGGCTCTGTCCTTATTGAGACCTTCCTTTCACTCTAGTTCATGATTGCTTAGCCTGCTTTGCCT
>JBFHVZ010000139.1:0-11012 GCA_041589295.1 Pseudomonadales bacterium | reverse complement strand
TGAATGGCGCGCGCCATGTGTTGTCTGTCTTGCAGGCTGATCACTGGCCGGACTCTTTTTCAGTAGACGCTTTTTCCGTCGCCTCTTTGTTTGCCAGCTCTTTTTCTTTACGTACCGCGGTTTTCAGCACGTCTTTCTTGGCGACCTCGGACAAAATGTCCAACTGCCCTTCGTAATGATTGTCATGGGAAATACGTTCGATTTCCTGACGGAATTCATCTAAATCTTGGAATTTGCGATAAACGGAGGCGAAGCGCACGTAAGCGACTTGGTCTAGCTTACGCAGTTCGTCCATAACCAGTTCACCAATGAGGCGGCTTTTCACTTCGCGCTCGCCGGTGGCACGCACGCGGGCCTGAATGCGATGCAAGGCGGCATCGACGGCTTCTACACTGACAGGACGTTTTTCCAGTGCGCGCTGAATACCGGCACTGAGTTTGAGGTCATCGAAGGGAACACGAGTGCCGTCGCTCTTCACCACTCGTGGCATTAGCAGCTCGGCACTTTCGAAGGTTGTAAAGCGCTCATCACAGGCTTGGCATTGGCGGCGACGACGAACCTGATCGCCATCGGCTACCAGACGGGAGTCGATCACCTTGGTGTCTTGTTCACTGCAAAACGGGCAACGCATCGCCAAGTCCTATTCAAAGAGCACTGGGTCACGACCGACGTTGTCTCACCCTAGCTAAGTCGTAAGTACTCAACCTAGGCGAACAACGGCCATCGTGCCGTAAAAATTGGGGGCGAATTGTACCTTTTTGGTGCTCGGCTGGGAAATACTATTTAGCGCCGCTCAATGGCGCGCCGCCCCCAGATATTCGTGGGTGCATCGGGCAGTGCAATGGTGGCCCGACCGTCGAAGTACCACTGCACACCGAGCAGCGCCTGCCAATATTGGTAGCCCCCTGCCACCGTCCATTCGGCACCGGCATAGGCTTTAATTTTACGCGCAAATAAGTGATGCCAGCGTCCAGCCATACGATAAGCAATACCATCCCCTGCGCCGCCCTCGTTTTGCTCTGGCCGTTGCGTTAACGGGTAGGCCGCCACGTCATCGGTGCTGACTTGGTAATAGGTGGCACTTAAATCTAGCCGCCACCAAGAGGGAGTGCGAGGTATGGATTCTAGATTCAACAACAAGCCTAGATTTGCCCCGTTGGGCGTGTACACCCCGCCGTGTCCATGGGTGTAATAATCGCCATCAAAGCTGTGTTGCTGGTAGGCCAATAACAGCCCTCGGGTGACGATCATGCCCCAGCGCTGATCTGTTTGACCGTAGGCGAGATCGGCATAACGCTGGGCGTTGGTTTTCACCTCGAAGCCGCTGAGTTCGGCAGCTTTGAGTGAACCAGACAGCCAGTGTGCCCCGCCTAACGGCCAGTCATTGGCGATGCTGGCACCGCTTTCCAATACACGCCCCCAGCTTTGACTCACATTGGCCGTGGCATAGGGGTCAACCATGCCGACGTAGGCCAGCATGGAGTCTTGGCGAGGCAAACGAAACGCCTCAGCCAAAAAGCCACCCTTGCTCACACTTAATCGGCCCGCTGGCACAGGTGCCACAGGTGCCACAGGTGCTTGTTGGGCGGTGGTGCCGAGAATGACATTCCATTCGTGGTCTTGCCCCGTGTAGTTCAGCCGCAGTTGGGGGGTGTACACGCGCCAGTGACTTTGTGTCCAATCATCGTTTTGCGGACCACCCAGACTGGCGTCCAGCAGAGTGCTGTCGTAATAATCGCGACCAAAGTTTGAGTTGGTGATTTGCCCCGGCGTTAGATGTTCGTCATGTAGTACAACAGCGCCTTGCCAGCGGCCGTACCATGGCGAATGTAACCACACGCTGCGAATGCGGCGAATAAATTTGCTCGCACCCGCACTGCCGTTTTGCTCGCTGTACAAGTAATGCAGCTCGGCGGATGCTCCGTGCCAGTTTTCGATGCTGGCCTCGGATGCGGGCATATACTGTGCCGCCAACTGCGGTGTTTGATGCTGCAAAGTTTGCCCAGCCACGGCGCGGTATTCGGGCTCGGAACTGTGGGCTAAGCGCTCAAGCAAGGTGTTGTAGTTTGCCATGCGGCCGGTCTGCGCCAACATGAGCAATACCCCTTCGGCGCTTTTGGGATTAGGGCGTTTTTCGTAATCAGCCACAAACGTGAACAAGGCGGCTTCGCTGTCGCCCATGTTGTGCTGGCACCAAGCCTTGAGTTGCTGGTCTTCGCTGCTGACCTCCACGCCCAGCGCAGGCAATTCATCAATAAGCGCGATGGCGGTTGCAAACTCACCAGCATCATAGGCCTGTTGAATTTTGGCCCGATGCAATTTGACCTGCCATTGGCGTTGCTGTGCCTCGTTAAACGGCGAACGGGCAATTTCTCGTTGTGCGCCCGCCCAGTTTTGCGTGGCGATTATGGCCAGTAAACGACCTTCCCAAGCGTCAGGATCACGCCTGTGTTTTGGTAGCTGCGTGATGCTAACAAAGTGGTCCCAACTGGTTTGAAATTGCCCGCGTCGATACTCGTGCCAGCCCAGCACGGTAAGCGCCCACCCATGCTTGGCATCCAGCACCAAAATTTGTTTGGCGATAAGCGCTTTGTCTTGCTCTTCTGCACTGGCAAGTTCGCGCTCTAAACTTTCTTTAAGTTGTTTTTGTAACCCGTTTGCTAACGCGAAGGTTTTTGCTTGCTCGCCTTGATTGAGCGCCACCAAGCTGTAATACACCCCTTGCGCGGCTTCGCGATTTTTTCGTCGCGTTTGATGTAACCCGCGAAACACTGTGAGCGCCTGTTGGTAGTCCTGTCTATGATAGTGAGTCCAACCTAGAGCGGTGAGCGCTGGCCAGTGGTTGGGCGCTATCGCCAACACTTGTTCAATTAAATGCAGTTTCTCTTCACTGTTACGCGGCAAAGCGTACACACGCTGCATAATGTTTACCGTTGCCGCATGGACAATGCGCTGACGATACCCCACAGGATAATCCCGTCGTTGCAGTTCATCCGCCACTAGAGGACTAAAATGTTCGACCGCCAGCAAGGTCGCTAAGGACTCAAACACACCCACCCTAAGCTGCCAACGACTGCGACAGGCATCGAGAATCATGCGATAGAAGCGCACCGCAATCGCCGTGTTCACGGCTTTGGAAGGCAGCGTGTGGTGACGAAAAAACTGAGCACTTTCAAGCAAAACGTCCACCGAACGACATTGTCGAAACCGAGCCTCATGCTGTGCAATAAAGTCGTTAAGTGCTTGCGTTTGGTTACGTTGAATAAACGCCAATGCTTGCTGATGAATTCGAACATCTTCGTTGTGTTCGATACCGGCCTGCTCTTTTGCTCGTTGCAATTTACCTTCGTACTTATATTGCTCGATTAATTGACCAGTGACTTCTAGGCTTGCGATTAAACGCGGCAGAGTTTTAAGCGGTTGATAATTTTGCGCCACCAACCATTTGAATTTTTCGATGGCGGCTTGATGCTGTCCCTGTTGTTGCAAACAACGCCCCCAGCCGTCAAACGCGCTTATCTTGTACTCATTGTTTTGACTCAGCACCGCAAACTGCTCACACGCTGCTTGCAGACGACCGTAGGCCAATTCGCTCCAAGCCGCTTGCAAGGGTTCGGGCATCATATCGTCCCCTTGTTCTTTGACCCTTTTGGGCAACACAGGGTCGCGACTGTCGATAATTAATGACGTTTCTACACCGCTGCGCTCTTGCACTACCTGAGTGGCTGGTTCGCTTGTTTCGCGGTGCAATCGCACGCCATTTTGTAAGCTGCGTTGCTGTAAAAAAGCTTCTTCAAAACCACTGTCTTGTATGCCTTGCAATTCGTCGCGGGCCACTTCGGCGTCATCGAATACGCCTATTAATAAAAAATAGTCGCCGCGTATTTTCCAAACTTCCACCGGTAACGAAGAAACATTGCGTACATACTTTTGTTGTTCGCGGGCGTCTTTTTCTGCGACATAAGGGCCGTGATATATGCTCCACTGTGCAGCCCACGCACATTGCACTGACAGACATAGGCAGATACACAGGCTTGCGCTCAACCGTGCCTTAGTAAAGCACCACGCAATAAAATGATTAGCCTGCCTGCTGACCTGCCTATCAACCTGCCTATTAGCCCCACTCATAAGCTCGGCTTCCCATACAGCCAGCGGCTGTTTTGCGGCAACGCCAATAAATAAAGCGCGGTTGAATAGTAGTTATTGGCTTCTTTTAACAGCCGTTGATGAGCTTGTTGCCACACCGACTCAGCAGAGATACCTTGCTGTTCTAACACGCGAGCACTGACCGCCCAGTAACCCGGCATAGCGTAGCCTTCGAATTTCAAACGCTTTGGATCAAAGCGATCTGGATAGTGGCCTTGCTGTTGATAAAAGCGCTGCCAATAACGAAAGCCCGGATAGCGCTCCGCAGCAGTTTCGTTTGCCAACGCAGCGTATAACCAAACTCGAATGGCTTCGGCCGAAAACTGCTCATCCAAATGCACTCGCCCCGTGTGACGTTCTAACGTGACCCAGTCGCTGGGCAAAGCGAGGTCATGGTGCAAGCTGACTTCCAGCAACCAAGCACTGTCTTCTAACAACCGTTGCCAAGGACCAGCAAACGCATTGGCCATGGCCTGATACGCAGGGAAAACCAAATAAGAAGGATTTAAACGCAGCGATTTATCGTGATCGAAACCATAACTCGCTGGCAGTAAAAAAAGTCGGCCACCGTGTTCGACTAACGTTTTTTCGATGAGGTCACGCTGTATGGCTTGTGCTTGTTGTTTGAATTGCGGTTGTTGCCATGTCTCGGCAGCACGCAGCAATGCCCATGCAATCAACAAGTCGCCATCGGTGGCATTATTTGAATCGGCGATATTGCCTTTGTGCGGAGAGTCTTCGCGGTATTTCCATGCGAATAGTTTGTCGTCCCGAACTTGCAGGGTGGTTTGCGTCCACTGCCAAATGCGCTTAAACGCAGCAAGATCATGGTACTTAACGGCTAAAAGTAAACCATAACCTTGTCCTTCACTGTGACTGATATTGGCTTGGTATGTGTCGACAACGCGACCCTCAGACGTGACAAAAGTTTGCTTGAAGTACTGCCATAACGAAGGCTGTGCGGTTGCGGGAAGTACAACACACAACGCACATAACATTAGGCTGTTGATGAGTCGGTTCAACCATCCCTTCATGGGCATCACTCATGATGATCGTCTAAATGACTTTGCGCTAAACGCCGTTGACGCTGACGCACCAACCACCAATAAATCAGCAGCACCAGCAAAGCACCACAAACAGCTAGGGCAACCCAATACAACCAAGGGTATAAATCTAAATAAAACTGTACTGGGTTTACCGAGCCACCCTTGCCGGTATAGAAGGTTTTACCTGCTTGCAGCGCCGTTACACGAAAGTCTCGACCGTCGCCAAATCGTTCAAATTGATTTGGATTAAAGACGTAGTCAATGAGCATCAAATCACCCCGCGCTGCGCCTTGTACCGAAAACTCCCACAACGCATCACTTAATCGTTCGATACCCTGTGTGGTTTTGGCCGTAAATAAGGTCATGGTACGGCCAATTTTAAACGGCGATTCGAATTGAGTGATCATGCCTTGATGATCACCCATTTCACTGCGTTGAATACTAAAGGCTAGTGACGAGCGTTCGTCCCAGCTTTCAAACACCGGATAAGGGACATGATTAAATTCCCCTAACCTTAGCGGTGCTCGACTTAACCATTCGTTTTCCACTTGCGCTACTTCACCGACAACCACCACCTCGCCATCATAGTGATCGGGTACTTGGTTGCTGACTTCTAATCCAAACAATGGGTAACCATTTTTCTGCGTTAAAATACCCACTAAATTAAGCGCTAACGTCAAATTAGAGCGCGATGGCGCCGCAAGCGAAACCAAGGTTTCGTAACCGTCAGGCCAACGGGTATAAGGAAAGCCATTAACAAACAACAGCTCTAAGTTAGGCATTTCGACACGATGCGGCATTGAAGGAAACACCAGCGTTGAGCTATCAAACAAGGTTAAAAATAAATTTTCTTGCTGGATAAACCCGCAGCGCTCGGTAATCAACGGTGTGAGTACGGCTTCAAATTCTAAAATATTTTCGCCGCCTTTGAATAAATGGGTTGGCAGATTGATCTCGTAATCGTTAAACAGTCCCCCCTGTTCGTCATTAATGTGAATGGCGTTTACGTGATTGCCGTTTAATATAATATTTAAACTGGAATCGGCGCGCATGCCTGCACCAAACGAAAAGTCTAAACTGAGTTTGACGTATTGGTTTGGCTTAACCCGAAAGTCCGCTGGCACTCTAAAAATCAATTGCGCCTTATCCGAACTCATACCCTTAAAGGTGTGGCTAAAAAAGTTAAGATTGTTTAACCGATACAAGCGATCCGTGGTTAGCATTTTCTTGCCCGAATATTGCGCGATTTTCGGCATTGAAAAGCCCTTAACCTGCATCTCGGCAGAATCAGGAAACGGTATGCTTAAAATATCCATGGTTTCCGCCGCTACTTTAATCTGCTCTGCGGTTTCACCCGCGATTAAAATCAACCCAAAGCGCTTATCAAAACGGGTTACTTCAACCGTTTCTTTTTTTCCTTCGCGATTGGTGCGCGTAACCTGCACACGCTTGGGCATGTGCAATACGCGCAAGTAAGGGCCACTGGCTTCGTAGGGCAGTTCGTAATAATCCATTACCCGCTTAATGAACTCGTGACTGCCCACTAAAACATTATCTTTGCCCTGCTCTAATGACTCGGAGGTGGAAAACAAGGTCTTGCGGAATTCGTAACGTAGGGCAACACCCGAAGCCACAATCGTTGCGGCTGTTAGGTCTTCATCACTCAGTGTTTCGGTGACTATGTTTAATTGGGGTTCGGGAAATAATTTAGGGTCAAACAAAAAATCCGACACGGCTGAAATTCTCAGCGGCACATCACGATATTCGTAATCCAGTTCGATGGAGGCATCGTCTAGTTCGATGCGTGTCCATAATTCTGGCGCACAGGGATTTTCGCATTGCGTACTGTAATGCTGCGCAACGCGGAAGGTTAAACGATTAAAATCGCTTTCAAGCAACACGGGAGGTAAATCAAGCTTAACCGTACCCTTACTCGATAAAGGGTCCAGACGAATTTGTGCAAGTGGCACGTCGTTCAACAGCATTTCTAATTGCGAGGTACGCTTAAGCAAGGCCGATGAATTTTGATAGCGAAAATTCAAGGTGGCCTTATTGACCTTCCAACGTTTGGGAATGGGCAATACGATGCTGTGTTCACTGCCCGTACAGCGCATGTTCACCGCTTTTGCATCGGCCAATTTGTACAGGGGAATATTAAGAGTCTCGGCGTTTACGACGGGCACGCGCAGGCACAGACTTAACAGCAATATAATAGTGCCCCATGCCTTCACTTAGGTGCCTCCATAGCGCCATTAGAATTCTTCCGTAGTACCGCAGCAAAGACGCCACACCGGTGACACTGTGGCTCACGCCGTACATACCCATTTTTAAGAATAGTTGAGCAATATCAAATAGCGAGGGTTGCACGGTTTCGCGGTTCCAAAAGTCCACCCACCGCTGCGAGTCGCCATAGACGAGGCTGACTAGGTCTTCGTAATTTTCTTCCATGTTTTTAAACGCCATACCGCAATACACACCGTCTTTCACTGGCCGCTGAAATTTCAGTTTGGCGCGTAACTTGTACTCACGCCCCCAACTACTGTACGTAGTAATGACATATTCCTCGTTTAAGTCGAGCCGAGCCTTGGGTACCACCACAATCCCAACGCCAGACATGGACAAATCGTGCAGGCGACCTGTGCCCAGTTCGCGCCCCATTACATCCGACATACCAGCAGGGCCATCGGCCCACGCCCTTGGGTAGGTGCGTACTTGTTGACGCTCCCAAAACACACCCAGCGCACTGAACGTCAACACCAAGTTAATGGTCAACCACACTAAACAGATAATAATGCCGTCTTGCGCATAGGGGTTATACACCCATTGATAAATGGCTGTGGGAATGGATAAAACCATTATCGAAAACATTAAATAAAACGGCCCAGCTAACGGACTTAAAAAGTCATTATCTAACGTCTTACCTTTGGGTGTGACTTTGAACGTCGGGGCTTTTGGGTTCTCCACCACACCGATTACCGCAGGCAATAAAAACAGGCCTTGTACGCTTTCATAGAGTTCGGAGAACAGCGGCCAGCGATACTTACCAAATAAATAGCGCATGGTAATTAGGCTACCAAAGATATGTGGCACCACATACACCAAGGCCTCTTGCAGAGACGCATGGTAAATTTGAATGCCAAACAATAAATACAAACTGGGCGCCACGAAAAACATAAAACGCGCAAACCCAAAAAACCAGTACATATAAAAGCTGGTGTAACACACCCGCTGGGCAAACGTCAGCCCCTTTTTAAACGTAGGATTATTCAAAAAAAACAATTGCAACATGCCCTGACACCAGCGGGTACGTTGCAATAAAAAATCCTCAAATGTTTCTGGCGATAAACCACACACCATGGGCCGACCCACGTAAACACTGTGATACCCAAGAGCATGCAAATTAATGGACGTTTCGCAGTCCTCGGTAATGGTTTCACCTACAATGCCGCCAACTTCTTCTAACGCCGTGCGTCGTAACAAAGCGGCAGATCCGCAGAAAAACGAGGCGTCCCAAAAATCTATGGCCGGTTGAATGCCACGGTAAAACATTTCGTTTTCGCTAGGTGCTTTGTGAAAACTGCCTAGATTTTTTTCTAATGGATCAGGGTTAATAAAAAAGTGCGGCGTTTGCACAAGGCATAGTTTTGGATCTTTAAAAAACCACCCCACTGTGTGCTGTAAAATGTCATGGGCGGGAACATGGTCGCAGTCCAACACCAAGACGATTTCGCCGTCGGTACGTGCCAAGGCGTAATTGATGTTTCCGGCTTTGGCGTGCTTGTTTTCTTTGCGTGCGATGTAGCCAATACCTAATTTATCGGCCACTGCTTTCAGTTTGCGCCGTCGATAATGAGCACCGCTGCCCAATTGCGGATGCTGGCATCGAGCATCTGTGCTGCCATCGTCCAGAATATAAATATTTAATTTATCTTTGGGGTAGTCAATTTGCGTGGCTGCCGTGGCGGTAATACGCACCAAGTCAGGGTCCTCGGTGTAAGTGGGTAAGAAAATATCCACAGTGGGCCAAGTGGACTCATCCTTCGGTAGCGCCACGGCGGGACGCTCTAGCGGATACACATTGGTGAACATATTAATGATGTACACCAATGCCACTTCCAGTTCGGCAATGTACAGCAAGGACATAAAAAAGAAATCCACTGGGCCTGTATAGACCAGTGTGCTGGTAGCGCGCCAGATGAGATATCGCAAAGTAATAAAGGCGGCGATCAACAGAAATGCAATGCGCACCCAAAGCTGTTTATTGATGCGCGGCATACGCGCGGCGAAAAAAATTACCAGCAGCAATGACCAAGCTAGAATGCCTTGCTGGGTATCGGTTAAATCGGCTGCAGCAAAATACAGGTAAGTTGCTAACGCGGTTAAAGCAAATACCGTTAGTGGGTAGGTTAATGCACGATTCAACAATAAAGTATTATTGTTATTGGGTAGGGTTTTATCGCCCTGCAAACCATCACCTCAGCGCGAGCGCTATTCCAAATGATGAATGGTGGATCGGGTTTCGACTTTTTTGCTATTGCCTTCGGTCAACAACGTAAATTGCATGACGCCGTAAACAATTCCGACCATTAACAAAAGCCAAACGCCGATACGCACATACGAGTGAGCCCCACGCTGCCCAACTTTTTTACCTTTTTGTTGAGAGGCGGCCACTTCGGCCTGGTCTTCTTCGATCTCGGAATCTAACCAAAAAGCCTTATACACTTCGACATCGTCTTTTTTGCCCTTTAAGTGCGCGGTACGGATCATACGACAATAAAATTCGTGGGGGTCTTCTAGGGCGTCGTAACTGGTTTTTGATAAATACACTTCCCCAGCATCCGCAATGGATTCGAATCGCGAGGCGACGTTCACAACGTCGCCGTACACATCGTCTTTTTCGACAATCCCCTCACCCGTATTAATACCAATGCGCACTTGTATTGGCACCTTGGGTTTATTCACACGGTTGTATTCGTACACTGCCGTTTGAAACGCCAACGCTGTGCGCGCTGCGTCTTGTGCTTGTTCGAAGTACGACATGGTGCCATCACCCATGGTTTTCACTAATTTCCCGTGGTGTTTTTCGATTAGCGGAAACAGCATGTCGTTGTGGGTTTTAAGCAGCTCGCGGGTGGCTAGATCCCCTTGCTCTTCGGTAATGGTGGTTGACCCTTTCAGGTCGGTAAACATGACAGTGACGGTACGGACAAATTTGCTTTTGAAGGTTTCTTCAATTTGCTGGCGCTGAGCAAGCAACGCTTCGGCGTCGAGATCGTCGGCTAACATGGGGCCTTGGCCTAGGTTGGTCGGGGCTTCACTGCTCATAAGCCATCCCTTTGGTATAAAAAAACGGGAACTGTACTGGACTTTGGTAAGCACGTTGAAACAACGTGACACCCTAGCAGAAGTATAGGCCAAGCTGGCCAAACGCCAGTTCTCTGGCAAACATTTTTGGTTCGCTTTTGCTACACCGTGAGACGCTTTGCTTATAAAAGCGATTAGCAAGCAATCCAAACAGAATAGAAAAGCGGGCCAGTGGCCCGCTTGAGGCTGCTGATAAAGTTATTTCCGTGATTTATCCATCTTTTTGCTTTTTAAATGACGGCGTAAACCCATCCATGGGGCCTTGACCTCGCCATCCATGGCGAGGACACATTTAAAAAGCTAAAAGCTGCATAATCACTGCGTTTGCGGAATCCCGAACGTTTATTTTGATGTGTGTTTTTCAGGATTTCGAGCGCATGGAAGCGCTCGTGAAGCCCACATGGACGTGCTTGTGGCGACCTGAAAAATACACTCGAAATGAAAGTGAAGGGGTTT
>JBFHVZ010000138.1:0-11026 GCA_041589295.1 Pseudomonadales bacterium | reverse complement strand
TCTTTGTCCCACCAGCGGCTGGCGAGGGCTTCAAATTTGGCTACTTCTGCTTGGTCTACGTTAGTCATTTAAAATACTTGCTGTAAAAAGTTTATGCGACGTTTTAACGGTGGTTTTTGGATCAGACCTATGAGGCTTTAATTTTCTCTGCCCACGCTTGCGCAATCTCGATCAATTCCGCTTCGTTCATGTGTTTTAGCTTGCCATGCTCAATCTGCAAGCGACCGTCTACCCACACGTGACTTACCTGTGATCGGGTACTGCAATACACCACATGAGAAACTGGGTCGTATATCGGTTGGCTTTCTAGTCCTGACAAATCAATGCTGATGATGTCCGCGAATTTGCCCGCTTTTAATGAGCCTATTTTGTCATCCAGTCCCATGGCTTTTGCGCCATTAATGGTGGCCAATTTAATAGCCTCCAAGGCTGGCAGGGCGGCGGCGTCTTGAGCAACCGCTTTGGCGAGTAATGCGGCGGTGTGCATCTCACCTAGCATGTCGAGATCGTTATTACTGGCAGCGCCATCTGTGCCTAAAGCCACATTTATACCGGATTTTTGCAACGTGTTTACTGGGCAAAAACCACTGGCCAGTTTCAAGTTGGATTCGGGACAGTGTACAACCGCGACGTTGTGTTTAGCTAAAATTGCCAGATCCGTTTCATCTACCTGTGTGACATGCACGGCTTGTACATCTGGACCGAAAAAACCAAGTTCGGCGAGGCGCTCGGTAGGACGCTTACCGGATTTTTCTTTGGCGTCGGCTACTTCAAATGCGGTTTCGTGCAGGTGGATTTGAATAGGAATATCTAGCTGGTCTGCCAAGGTGCGTACTTTTTTAAGCGGTTCATCGCTGACGGTATAAGGTGCGTGGGGGCCAAAACCAATTTCCACCAGTGAGTGATGCTTAAACTTGTCACGGGCTTTTAAAATCTTTTCGATGTAGTCGTCCGCGCCGCTGCCATAAGGCGTTGGGAAATCGAGAATGGGGCCGTAAAAACGTCCGCGCATGTACAGTTCGGCGGCGACATCGGCGGCGGTTTCTGGAAAGAAATACATGTCGCTATAACAAGTGGTGCCGCTTTTTAGCATTTCTGCGATGGCCAGACGGGTGCCGTCGGCAACAAACTCTGCGCTAACATGTTGCCTTCGGCGGGCCAGATGTGTTCTTCCAGCCATGTCATCAGGGGTAGGTCGTCAGCCATGCCGCGAAATAAACTCATGGCGGCATGGCCGTGGCAGTTCACAAAGCCGGGCATTAACAATTGGTTGGGGAGATCAACATGCTTGGCGTTCGCGAAATCGGTTTTAGCTTGGGCGCTCGGCAGTATGGCCTTAATGAGATTGTTTTCGATCACAAGTGAGTGACCTTCAAGCAATCCACCCTGAGGGTTCTGAGATTCATCTAAGGTCAAAATCCAGCGAGGCGTGATTAAGGTCGTCACAGATTGGTTCACTGGGGCACTCCTTTTTTGATCGTATTTTGAACGGCTACAGGGTTGAATTGAACGCGGGCTGCGCAGTATATCGGAATTGCTAACGATTTGGCGCAGATTGGGGCCAGAATATAGCTTGTTCCTATATGTAATTCATTGATTTATGGTAGGATTTGCAGCTTTATTTCAGGTCCATTTATTCGCAGATGGTTGGGCCTGCCGAGTCAGGGGATAACCCCCTCGCTCAGCCATAACAATAACGCTGCCACAGCAAGCGGTAATATAGGGATGCCTGCATGGGTGATTTAGCCAAAGAAATCCTGCCAGTAAACATCGAAGACGAGTTAAAACAGTCCTACATGGATTACGCCATGAGCGTAATCGTAGGTCGTGCACTGCCAGATGTACGCGATGGTCTAAAACCCGTTCACAGACGTGTGCTTCACGCCATGAACGTTTTGGGTAACGACTGGAATAAAGCCTATAAAAAATCTGCCCGCGTGGTAGGTGACGTGATCGGTAAGTACCACCCACATGGTGACTCGGCTGTGTACGACACCATTGTGCGTATGGCTCAGCCTTTTTCTCTGCGCTATATGTTGGTAGATGGTCAGGGTAACTTCGGCTCCATTGATGGCGACTCTGCGGCAGCCATGCGTTATACCGAAGTGCGTATGGCGAAAATTGCACACGAAATGTTGGCGGATATTGATAAAGAAACCGTTGACTTCGTTCCTAACTATGACGGCACCGAACAGATTCCTGAGGTGCTGCCTACTAGAATTCCTGCATTATTGGTTAACGGTTCGTCTGGTATTGCTGTGGGTATGGCGACGAATATTCCTCCGCATAACCTGACTGAAGTATTGAATGGATGTTTGGCGCTGATTGAAAACCCAGATATCGACGTTGACGGTTTAATGCAGCACGTCACTGGTCCAGATTTCCCAACCGCCGGCATCATTAATGGACGCGACGGTATTGTAGAAGCTTACCGCACCGGTCGTGGTCGTATCCAAATGCGCGCCCGTCACCATTTTGAGATGGATGACAAGAGCGGCAAAGAATCCATCATCTTCACCGAAATCCCTTATATGGTGAACAAAGCTCGCTGTATCGAAAAGATTGCTGAGCTGGTGAAAGACAAAAAAATCGAAGGTATCACTGAGCTACGTGACGAGTCTGATAAAGACGGTATGCGTATCGTGGTGGAATTGCGTCGTAATGAAGTGCCTGAAGTAGTACTGAATAACCTGTTTGCCCAGACTCAGTTGCAAAGTGTGTTTGGTATCAACACCGTGGCATTGGTTGATGGTCAGCCTAAGATTCTGAACCTTAAAGACATGCTGCAAGCGTTCGTGCGTCACCGCCGCGAAGTCGTAACTCGCCGTACTATTTATGATCTGCGTAAAGCTCGCGAGCGCGGTCACATTTTAGAAGGTCTTGCTGTTGCCCTTGCCAACATCGACCCGATCATTGCCGCTATTAAAGCGTCTCCAACCGGTGCTGAAGCGAAAGAAAAACTGATTAGCACGCCATGGCAACCAGGTGATGTTTTGGATATGTTGGAGCGCGCCGGAGCAGACGCGTGTCGCCCAGATGACTTAGAAGAGCAATACGGTTTCCGTAATGGCAACTACTATTTAAGCCCAGCTCAGGCGCAAGCGATCTTGGATATGCGTTTGCAAAAGCTAACCGGCTTAGAGCACGAAAAACTCATCGACGAATACAAACTAAAAATCGCCGAAATTGCCGAGTACTTGGAAATTTTAGGCAGTGCTGTGCGTTTAATGGAAGTAATCAAAGAAGAGCTAGAAGCGATTAAAGATGAATACGGCGATGGCCGTCGTACCGAAATCGTGGCTACCCGTCGTGATCTAACGCTGGCGGACTTGATTGCTGAAGAAGACATGGTGGTTACCTTGTCTCACGGCGGTTATGCCAAGATTCAGCCGATCACGGATTACCAAGCGCAGCGCCGTGGTGGTCGCGGTAAATCGGCTACTGCCATTAAAGATGAAGACTTTATTGAGCATTTATTAGTGGCAAACAGCCATGACACGATTTTGTGCTTTACCAATCGTGGCAAGGTTTACTGGTTGAAAGTGTACGATATCCCGCAGGCTAGTCGCCAATCTCGTGGTCGCCCGATTGTGAATTTGCTGCCGTTGGATGCGGAAGAGCGAATCACCACGATTTTGCCTGTTAAAGAATATACCGAAGGTCATTACATCTTCATGGCCACTGAAAATGGAACAGTGAAGAAAACCGATTTAACGGCGTTTTCTCGTCAACGTTCGAGCGGTTTGATTGCGCTAGAACTAGATGAAGGTGACACCCTGATGGGCGCTGCGATTACCGACGGCACCAAGGATGTGTTGCTGATGAGTGATGGTGGTAAAGCTGTCCGCTTTGCTGAAGAAAATTTACGTGCCATGGGGCGTACGGCCCGTGGTGTGCGCGGCATTAAACTTGTTGATGGCCAAAAAGTGATTTCTTTAATCATTCCTGAAGAGGGTGGTACCGTACTGACCGCTTCGGAAAAAGGTTACGGCAAGCGCACGCAAATTAGCGAATTCCCAACCAAGGGTCGCGGTACTCAAGGCGTAATCGGCATGGTGGTGAACGAGCGTAATGGCAAGCTAGTCGGCGCAGTTCAAGTTCAAAATGGTCATGAAATCATGTTGATTAGCGACCAAGGTACACTGGTGCGTACCCGTGTGGATGAGGTATCCACTCTGGGTCGTAATACCCAAGGCGTTACCTTAATTAAAGTGGCAGAAGATGAGCGCCTGGTGGGTGTTGCCTCCATTCTGGATTCGGATGATGACTTGTTAGATGGTGATCATGTAGTTGAGGGTTCACCTGAAGGCACAGACGATGGTCGTCAAACGGATGTTGACGGGGAATAAAGAACCCTGGTTGCCGTTTTGGTTGACACTTGAGTGCCTAATGTAAGTGCCTCCGTCGGGGGCAGATACTAACGCTAAATATAACGACTGATGGACTTGTTGCATGAATGAAGTAGCGAAAGCAAATCAAGAAGAACTTGAAGAGAATAAGCTGGGGTCTACTCAGTGGCGTGATGCTCAATTTAATTCTGATGAGATCGACTTGTTTGATTTGTTTGATGACATCATGGAGAACAAAATCTGGGTGATACTTGGATTTGTAGGCTGCTTGTTGTTAGCTGGTGCATACCTGTTTGTTGCAACGCCGACATACAAAACCCAAGCAGTGATAAAGAATGCGTCGGAAAACGATTTGGTTCAGCTTAATTTGCCTCAGCTGCAAAAAATCTACTCCAAAACAGTAGATGAAGCATTTAACGATGCTAAGGGTGCGTTGCTCTCTAAAGAGATGCGTCGCAGTTTCTTTGAGCAAAACCTAGAACGCATTAAGGGTATTCCTAACCTGTACAACCCTCAAATTTCTGAATCTCAAAACTTTGCTAATTTCGATAAGTTATTTGCATCCAAGCTGTCTAATGACAAGAAGGATGCTGAAATTTTCGCCACGGTTGAGTTTGAGTTAACTGACCCTGTTGAGGCGGCTGCGCTTTTGAATGATTTTGTTGCATTTGCTCTGCAGAATCGATTGCTAGATGTTCAGGAGACGTTGAGTAGTAAAGTCGCTGCGCATGTTGAGAAGCTTGAGTACGACGCCATGTTGTTGCGTGAACGTTACTACAGTGAGCAAACCCGTCGTAAGTTAGAGTTGGCTGAGGCGAAAACCATTGCCAGTGCTATAGGGCAATCAAGTCCGGTTATTGCAAAAGTAGAAATCATGGGGTCGTATACACCGCCGCTTTATATGTATGGCACACAAGCAATTTCGGCTGAGTCTAAAGCAATAACTAACCGTAAAGCATTGGCGAAGAATTTACCCTATGGTGAAGATCACTTTATTAAGGGCTTGCCAGAGGTCTTGTTTGATATTCAGCAACTTAAAGGGCTTAAGGTTGATTTTAACAAGGTTAAGTTGGCTGTAGTGGATGAAAAAGCCATCGTACCTGTGAAGCCGATCAAGCCCAAGAAGGCCTTGATTATCGCATTGGCGGGTGTGGCTGGTATTTTTATGGGGCTAATGGCCGCGTTATTGATAGCAGCATTTAAGCGCCACAAAGAAAAAGTGACAGCTTAGTTTATTGCAAGCTTGCTCAGACTAACTTGCATGTTTGATCTGGTGTAGTAGCCCATCTAATGGGCGATTTTATGTATAGGCGCGAGCTACGCTCGCGATAAAGAAATGAGTCGAGTTTATAATTTTTGCGCAGGCCCAGCAGCTTTGCCGACACCCGTATTGGAAAAAGCGTCCAGTGAAATGCTGGATTTCAATGGGCTGGGTATGTCTGTAATGGAGATGTCCCATCGCAGTGCAGAGTATGTAGCCATTGCAGAACAGGCTGAGCAAGATCTTCGTGATCTACTGGCGATTCCGGCGAATTACAAAGTGTTATTTATGCAAGGTGGTGCTACAGCCCAGTTTGCCATGATTCCTATGAATTTATTGCGCGGCAAAACAACGGCTGATTACATTAATACTGGCCAGTGGTCGACTAAAGCAATTAAAGAGGCGCAGCGGTACTGCAACGTAAATGTAGTGGCGTCCACAGAGGACGAAAACTTCTCGCGGGCACCGGCGCAGAGTGAGCTGAAGCTGAACCCTGAGGCTGCCTATGTGCATTACACACCAAATGAAACCATAGGTGGTGTGGAGTTTGATTATATTCCTGAAACCGGTGATGTGCCTTTAGTGGCTGATTTTTCATCTTCGATTCTTTCTCGCGAGCTAGACGTGACTAAGTTCGGTTTGATCTACGCAGGCGCACAAAAAAATATCGGCCCGGCTGGTTTGTGCATTGTCATCGTGCGTGAAGATTTGCTGGGCGATGTGATTGCCGGAACGCCAACGGCCATGGACTATAAAGTTGCTGCTGATAACGGTTCAATGTACAACACGCCTGCGACCTATTCTTGGTATTTGGCTGGCTTGGTGTTTCAGTGGTTGAAAGAGCAAGGTGGTGTCAGCGCCATGGCGCTGGCAAATGATCGTAAAGCCAAAAAGCTTTACGATTATATTGATGACAGTGGTTTCTATGCTAACCCTGTTGCTAAAAACAATCGCTCTTGTATGAATGTGCCCTTCACCTTGAAAGATGACGCGTTAGATAAGGTGTTCTTAACGGAAGCCGAGGGAGCAGGGTTGTTAAATTTAGCAGGTCATCGCAGTGTTGGTGGTATGCGCGCTAGTATTTATAACGCAGTGCCTGAAGCTGCAGTTGATGCATTGATCGCCTTTATGCAGGATTTTGCATCCCGTAATCAGTAATAACAAATTGTAGGAGCGACGCCTCGTCGCGATATGCATCGGCTCGAGGCGAGCCTCATACAGGCAGGAGCGAGCTTTGCTCGCGAGAAAAAATGAGTGAAGAAAAAGAGCTGGGTATTTTAAGAGATCAAATTGATGCGCTGGATCAGCAGATTCAGACATTGATAAATGAGCGCGCCCAGTGTGCCCAGCAGGTTGCTGTGGTAAAAGAAAAGTACGCCAATGGTAAGCGCATACAGTTTTACCGCCCTGAGCGCGAAGCCCAGGTCTTGCGTAAAGTTATGGCTCGCAACCAAGGTCCTATTGGCGATGAAGACATGGCGCGTTTATTTCGCGAGATTATGTCTGTATGTTTAGCACTGGAAGAGCCTTTGAAAGTGGCCTATCTAGGACCAGAGGGCACTTTTACTCAAGCAGCAGCGATCAAGCATTTTGGTCATAGTGCCGAATGTCTTAGTCAAGGCTCGATTTCTGATGTTTTTCGTGAAGTTGAAGCTGGTGCGGTGAACTATGGTGTCGTGCCGGTAGAAAACTCCACCGAAGGCGTTGTCACTCACACGCTAGATTGCTTTGTCGAGTCACCACTACAAATCTGTGGCGAAGTTGCGCTGCGAATTCATCATCATTTATTAGTGAAGCAAGAAGGTGCACAGGTGGAGAAAATTTATTCCCATCCGCAATCGCTTGCACAATGCCGACAGTGGCTGGATACACATTTTCCAAATGTCGAACGAGTTCCGGTGAGTTCTAATGCGGAGGCGGCAAGGCGAGCCAGCTTAGAACCGAACGTAGCGGCCATTGCGGGAGATTCGGCCGCAGAACTATATGGTTTGGTCGCCAAGGCGTCGAATATTGAAGATTTGCCAGATAACACAACGCGGTTTTTGATTATGGGCCGCGATAAAACCGAAGCCAGTGGTGAGGATAAAACCTCGATCATGGTGAGTTCTCGAAACCAACCTGGCGCGCTTTATCATGCGCTAGAGCCATTTCATAAAGCGGGTGTGAGCTTAACTCGAATTGAGACTCGTCCGTCGCGTAGTGGCGCTTGGAACTACGTGTTCTTCATTGACTTTGAAGGTCATTCCACTGATGAAACCATACAAAACGTTTTAACCGCGGTAGGGCAAAACGCATCAGAAGTAAAACTGCTTGGGTCATATCCTAAAGCAGTGTTGTAGACATGCTGTAGGTTGAGCAAATTATGCTTTTTGCATTTTAGCTCAGCAGTTAAAGCCAATATTTACGCGTCGGCCTAAGGGTCGGCCTACAAAATTTATTATTATGACTGTAGATTTTGAAAAGTTAGCTGTACCGGGTATTCGTACTCTTCAACCCTATCAGCCAGGCAAGCCCATTGATGAGTTAGCCCGTGAATTTAATCTGGATCCTGCTTCTATTGTAAAGCTAGCTAGTAATGAAAATCCGTTGGGTCCAAGTCCAAAAGCGTTGCAAGCATTGGAAGGTGAGTTTGCAGAGTTGACGCGTTATCCAGATGGCTTTGGTTTTGACTTGAAGGAAGCGCTTTGCAAAAAACTAAATGTTGAAATGAATCAAATTACCTTAGGTAATGGCTCAAGTGATATTTTAGATTTCGTCATTCGATGTTTTGTACAGCCCGGCGATGACGTCGTATTTTCGCAGCATGCGTTTGCACTTTATAGCCTGATATCGACGATGGCAGGCGCTAACTGTATTCAAGTGCCAGCAAAGCATTATGGCCACGATCTGCCGGCCATGGCTGCTGCGATTACTGACAAAACAAAAATTGTGTTTGTCACCAATCCGAATAATCCTACTGGTACTTGGTCAACTCGCACGGAGCTAGAAAAGTTTTTAGCGGCCGTGCCTGAACACGTGATCGTGTTATTGGATGAAGCCTATTTTGAGTACGTCGATAAGGCTGAGTACCCAAACGGTATCGACTATCTTGCACAGTATTCGAACCTGGTGGTGACGCGTACCTTTTCTAAGGCCTATGGTTTGGCATCACTACGAGTTGGTTACGGTATTTCCTGTCCTCAATTAGCAAATCTTATGAACCGGGTTCGTCCGCCGTTCAACGTTGACTCGATGGCGCTGGCTGCTGCAGTGGCCACGCTGAACGATTCAGTCTATGTGCAAAGAAGCAAAGACGTAAACGACGCTGGAATGAAGCAGTTGGAAGCGGGCTTTGAAGTCTTGGGTTTGCGCTGGATTCCTTCTGTGGGGAATTTTATTTCGTTTGAGGTATCGCAGGCAAAAGCCGTGTTTGATGCCTTACTGCGTAACGGTGTAATTGTTCGTCCGGTTGCCAATTATGAAATGCCAAACCATTTGCGTGTTTCCATCGGTACCGAAAAAGAAAATCAGCGATTTTTGGATGTACTAAAGCAGGTGCTTAAGAACCCATGACAAACGGGAATGTCATTGCAAATCGCATCGCGGTCATTGGCCTAGGGTTGATAGGTGGCTCTTGGGTAAAGGGATTGCGGGAGCAAAAAGCTGTTGGATCGGTAGTGGGGTTTGACCGCAACCAAGATTCGATGGAGCAGGCTGTAGAGCTGGGTGTGATTGATGAATACGTATCCTCGGCTCGTGATGCAGTGCAGGGTGCAGATGTGGTTATTTTGTCTGTTCCGATTCTTGCGGTGCGAGACATTCTAGAAGAAATTAAGCCTGCGCTTTCCTCTCATGCGATTTTAACTGACGTGGGTAGTGTGAAGGGTAGTGTTGCGCGCGATGCTGAGGCAGTATTTGGCGGCCCTTTCGCCAACTTAGTCTTGGGTCACCCGATTGCGGGGTCAGAACGTAGCGGTGTTGCAGCATCCAATGAAGCACTGTTTGTACGGCATAAAATTATTTTAACGCCCCAGTCACATACCAACCCAGATGCTTTAAACCTAGTGCGTAAACTGTGGCTGGCAGTAGGTGCTAGTGTTGAAGAGATGGCAGTTGAGCATCATGACGAGGTGCTAGCTTGCACATCGCACTTGCCTCATTTGCTCGCGTACTCCTTGGTAGACACACTAGCGCACAACCATGAAAATAAAGACATATTCAATTATGCAGCAGGCGGCTTTCGGGACTTTACTCGTATAGCTGCAAGCAGTCCAAAGATGTGGCATGACATTTTTATTGCCAATCAAGAGGCTGTACTAAAAGCATTGGACTTATTTACTGAAGATTTAAGCGAACTGCGTAAAGCAGTTGCAGAACAAGACAGCACCACCATGATGGGGGTGTTTACTCGAGCTAAAGTGGCTCGAGATCATTTCTCCAAAATACTCGCTCGTCGAGCCTATGTAGAACCTATGAAAAGCAAACAGATAAATTACATTGCGCAACCCGGTGGGCAGTTGAGCGGACAGTTTCGTGTGCCTGGCGATAAATCCATTTCTCACCGTTCGATCATGTTGGGTTCGTTGGCAGAAGGTACCACAGAGGTCACTGGGTTCTTAGAGGGTGAAGACAGTTTGGCTACCTTGCAGGCTTTTCGCGACATGGGAGTCGTCATTGAAGGACCGCATCGGGGTCGCGTTACGATCCATGGTGTTGGTCTACATGGTCTACAAACACCGCCAGGCGATGTTTATTTGGGTAATTCCGGTACCTCGATTCGCTTGCTTTCGGGTCTTCTAGCTGGTCAAAAATTTGATGTAAAAATGACTGGGGATGAGTCCCTGTCCAAGCGCCCGATGAATCGCGTAGCAAATCCCTTGCGTGATATGGGAGCAGAAATCGAAACCGCAGAAGAAGGTCGACCACCTATGCTGATAAAAGGTGGTAAAACTCTAAAAGGTATTACTTATACACTGCCGATGGCCAGTGCACAGGTTAAATCGTGTTTGCTGTTGGCTGGTCTATATGCTGAAGGTGAAACTACTGTTACTGAACCAGCGCCAACCCGCGATCACACAGAGCGGATGTTGAAAGGGTTTGGCTATGAAGTTCAGGTGAGCGGAGCAACCGTCACCGTAAAGTCAGGCGGTAAGCTCACTGCAACCAATATTGATGTGCCTGCGGATATTTCGTCTGCGGCATTTTTTATGGTAGCAGCGTCTATTGCGCCAAACTCGGATATTACACTGGAACACGTTGGCATTAACCCAACCCGCGTTGGAGTGATCAATATATTGAAACTTATGGGTGCCAATATTGAGCTGCAGAATGAGCGTGAGGTGGGCGGAGAACCTGTTGCTGATATTCGCGTACGCTCAGCTCAACTAAAAGGCATTCAAATCCCAGAAGATCAGGTGCCGCTGGCCATTGATGAGTT
>JBFHVZ010000137.1:0-11132 GCA_041589295.1 Pseudomonadales bacterium | reverse complement strand
TACAGAAGCAAAAATGGATATCGGGCTGTACCTGATGGGCTACTACAATCAACGTCGCCCACATCAGTTGCATGGTGGTATTAGCCCTCAAGCAGCAGAAGAAAAACTTAAAAACATGTCCGGAATTAGTTGACCACTACATATACAACGCCACTTAGTCATGAAAAGAGATTGGCCAACTCGGTGGTTACACTGGGCTAATAACTGCCCAACAGCATCTAGCCGATGCCATGGCCGAACAGGCGCTGAATTAATTTTCTAGATTTTTAAAGGACATAATATGGTTAAGGACGACCTCGCCGCGTTTCAAGCGGTTTGCGATATTTATAATCAATGCAGCCGCTGGCAGGCTATTAAAGATTTCTTCCGTCGAGTACCAAACCACCTTTCCCTTGGGTTTGGCTTTTCTGTATTTGTACTGGTGCTTTTTTCAATTGCGCTAGGTTGCGTTTTATTTTCATTTGCTACCAAAGGGCAACAAGATTGGCTTCTATATACCATTATGGGGGCATTGCTCTTCATTACCGGGTTTCATATCTATCTCACTCGGAAATATGGTTTACCAAAACAACAATTAAAACCTTACGAACGTTTGTTAACGAATAGTTATTATCAGTGCGAGCGCTACTTTACTTTTCGCGACAAGCTTCGAGCAAAATTCAACCACGATGCAGTGTCTGTGGAAGTGGTAAAGACTTTGATTCAAAATCGGTTGCAGCTGGACCAAGGAATGAATGTGTTAAAAGTCTGGTTGCTGGGAATAGGGGCATCAATTGTCATTTCAATTTTATACTCGCTTGCACCCGATAGTGACCAAGGAAAAACCTATTACATAGCCGTTATTAGTTTTTTCTTGCTGGTGTCTCTGTTTTACGTTTACGGAGTTCACGACCCTTTAATGTTTAAAAACAATAAATATCGCGAGCTGCTTTTGTTTTTGAGCGTGTACGAATCTGAGGGAAATATCAGTAGATGTTTGTCTCAAAACCTTAATCTCGCAAATTCATCAGGGACTGAACATGGCTTATAACCGACCGTGGAAGTCCTTTTCGGAGTAGCGCCAATTACTTTAAGATCGCGGCTTTACGTTATTTAGAACGCGTAGGTTCTTTCCGCCTAAGCGCTTACCTGCATTCTTGTTATGGGACGTGGTATTTTCTTTTTAATAAATGGCGAATGGCTGAAAAATCATTATGGGTTATGAAAAACCTTGGTTGAGTTATGAAGACCAATTGGCGCGCTTAAAAAAGCGCGGCCTTGCCGTGACGGATGATGCCAAAGCGTTGGATTATTTGGAACGCATTGGATATTACCGTTTAAGCGGTTACTGGTTTCCTTTTCGTGAGCGTTCAGAGCTATGTTGCCCATTACCGTCAGAGGCAATGGGGCGAAAGAAAAAAGGTCAAACAAACCGCTTAGTGTTAGATGCTTTCAAACAGGGGGCTAGCTTTGAGAAAGCGGTTGATTTATATGTCTTTGATAAGAAGCTGAGGTTGCTAGTACTAGACGCCATTGAACGTATTGAAATCGCACTACGGGTGGATATATCGCACTTATTGGGGCGCTATGATGCCTGTGCCTATTTGGATGCGGCGTATTTTCACGAAAGCTTTTCTGTTGATATTGAAGTCAAAACAGGTATTACTGCACATCACACTTGGTTGGCTCGTCATGGTGCGTTGATTAATCGCTCTAAAGAAGGCTTTATTAAGCACAACAAAGAGAAATACGGTCTGCCTATTCCTGTGTGGGTCGCTTGTGAGGTATGGGATTTTGGCACTCTATCAACCCTGTATAAGGGGCTTAAAGAAGCTGACCAAGACGCTATCTCAACGAAGTATGGCATCGCCAATGGTCGTGTTTTCGCCACCTGGCTAAGAAGCTTAAATTATTTGCGCAATGTGTGTGCGCACCATAGTCGGCTGTGGAATCGTAATATGGTTGATCAACCAAAGAAGGCTAGCGCACTTGAGGTTCCGTTGTTTGAGAAGGCTTGGAGCGATAACCACATTCAGGCTAGGCCTTTCTTACTACTGTGTATTATCCAGCATTTGATGGCCCGAATTAACCCTTCTTCAAGCTGGTGGGCTAGGCTTAAAGCTCACCTCGTCACGTTTCCTGACTTGGATTGTATGGGGTTGAACCTTCATGGAATGGGGGTGATTGAGGGATGGGAAGAATGGGACTTTTAGTGAGATGAAGGCAATAAAAAACCCCTAAGCAACTCAATCCCGAAGAACCAAGCCGATAGGGGCCGTGTTGCTGTTAAATATATATCAATTAAGAGTAACGTCAAGCTCAATATCATGTGATCTAGGTGGACTATTGAGATGGTTTGCATAGCTCTGTCGGTTAAGAAAACCGGAAATTGGGGATAGCTTAGGTTTAGAGTCAGGGCTCCACCCCCCATGTCACCCCTCAACTAACCCCCCAAGTCGAGCAACTACTGCAAGTGTTAAAAGATAACGCCCAGCCGCTAAACCGCGAAGAGTTACAGAACCAGCTTGGCTTGAGAGACCCTAAGTCGTTTCGTGAGCGTTATTTGAAGCCCGCCCTAGTTGCTGGGTTTATAGAAATGACGATTCCAGATAAGCCTAATAGTCGTTTCCAGAAGTATCGATTAACAAGATAAGAAGCGTCCATGATCCATTTACATGTTACGAAAAAGCTATTAGCGAAATTACCCATAGATGAGCATGGGGTGTTTGCTGAGCAACCTAAGACCCAATACCTAAGTGAGCGCACGTTTAAGGAAAACCCATTAAGTGGTTGGCATGGAAATCTGTTGATTTTACAACGCCGAAATTGCGTCTTATTAGTACATGACGCTACGCGCTTTCCTTTATTTATACCGTGTTTGACCAAGCCGGATTTCGAAATTTTTGATGCCTTGTTCATGGATAGTTTCATGAATACGTTATTAAAGTGCGGCGCGACAGAAGCTCAATTGGATGCGGCCAGTCATTATATGTCCCGCTTAAAAATTGACTCAGAGTGTAATCGTTCGGTGCAAGGGACGATGAATCAGATGAAGGGGGATATTGAACACATGCTTTACTTTGACAATGTCGATGTGATGGATTTGAGTGGCTATCGCACAGGAGTTTGGTTGTCGGATCGCCCTTGTAGTGTGAAAGGGCAGAAGGATTGCATTTGGCCTCAGAAGGCCATGTTAAGTTTATTAAGTTCGCTTGTCGAAAATGCGTTAGAAGTGGAAGAGACAAAAATAACCTTGCCGGATAATGTTGTCTCATTGAACGAATTCAGAAATCGCAAATAGATTTTAATTGGCTCTGAATTGGACGTTTTGAGGTAGCCAGCTGAGGTAACCAGCCAGTCGCTTTCCCCAGCATGGCTGGGTCCTACGATAAAACGCAACCCAGAAAACGAACGTCAATTCGCTTTCCCCAGCATGGCCAAGTCCTAAATACAGCGCTACAGAGAGTGCTACATAGAGTACTACATAGAGCGCTACAGAAGTCAGCTCACTCGCTAACTTCTTCCACCCACAACACACCCACGTCGGCTTTCACGACTTTAACCAAGGTGCCTTGGCTAATGGGTTGTTGGCTTTTCACTTTCCATTGAATGCCGGAATATTTGTGCGTGCCTTGGCTTTGGTTGTTGGTGTCGGCTTCTAGCACAAATTCATGTTGAATGGTGTTGCTGATAGTTTTTTCGCCACTGGTTTTATTTTGGCTTTGTTTGAGCGGCTTCCATAGCAAAGCGGCGAGAACGCCGGTAACTATGGTGTTGCTCCAAAGCGCGGTGATGTAGGTGTTGTCCAGCACGCCCACTAACATCAATACACCGGTGAATACCAGTGATAAGCCCATAAACAGCAACACAAAAGTGGCGAACCCTAGGATGGCCACTTCGATGACCAGTAGAGCTATGCCTATGGCGATGAGGCTTTCGGATAAGTATTCAGTGAAGAAGCTCATGCTTAACCTTTTTGTTCGTTTATTTTGTTAATAATCGCCATGGATTGCGCTACCAATGAGCTGGCTTGAACCTCACTGCCGGGCAGCAGTACCACGGACGATTCTTTAGCAATGGCTTTTTGCGCTTCGATGGCTTTGGTGGCGAGTTCTAGTTGAACGGCTTTTTGGCCTTCTTCGGTTTTGGCGGCATCACCAATCATTTTTAAGGCTTTGGCTTGGGCTTGTGCCACGGCCCAGATGGCTTGGGCTTCACCTTCGGCGCGTAAAATTTGTTCGGCTTTTTCGGCTTCGGCGGCGAGTACTTGTGCGGCTTTTTGGCCTTCGGCAACGTTGATGGCGGATTGTTTGTCGCCTTCTGATTCTAGAATTTGTGCACGTTTTACGCGTTCGGCTTTCATCTGCGCTTCCATGGATTCCAAAATAGATTGCGGCGGCACAATGTCTTTAATTTCGTAACGCAGTAATTGAATACCCCAAGGTTCGGAGGCTTCGTTAATGGTGGTGACGATGTCGGCGTTTAGGGCTTCGCGTTCTTCGAAGGTGCGGTCTAAATCCAGTTTGCCGATGGCGCTACGCATGGTGGTTTGTGCTAGCTGGGTCAGGGCGAAAACGTAGTCGTCTACGCCGTAGGTGGCGTCGTAGGGGTTTAGTACGCGGAAGTACAACACGCCATCGACCACCAGTGAGATATTGTCTTTGGTGATAACGGTTTGGCTTGGTACGTCTTGGGCTTGTTCTTTTAAGCTGCGATCCGCCGCGATGCGGTCAATAAAGGGCATGATGAAGTTTAGGCCCGCTTCTTTGGTGCTGTGGTATTTACCAAAACGTTCAACTAACCAAGCGCGGTTTTGCGGAACGAAGATGATGGTTTTTTTCAGGAGGACAATGACGAATACAAATGCAATACCGGCGACGATGGTACTCATGGAAATGGGCATGTTAAATCCGTTTAAAGTGGTTAAGGGGTTTTGATTGTAATGACTTTATGAGGCGAGATCAGCAGTTTTGATAAAGTAACGTATGCCTCGTCCCACGCCTTCTATTGTTAAGCATTCTTTAGCCGCTAGGTCGCTTAAATCGCGCGTAGCGGTAGCTTTTGAACATTTAGCCATCGCTGCATATTTTTGTGCGCTAATCCCTTTTGGGAAACCAGTTTGCCCAGCTTGAAATACCTTGTTTATTACCTTCACTTGTCGCTCAGATAATGGCGTGTTTTTATGCCGCTGCCAAAACGCAGACTTCTGAAATACGGTGACGATTTTATTGGCGGCATCTTCTTGCGCTTCTATTAGGGTTTCAATAAACCATGTGAGCCATGCTGTTATATCCAAAGCATTTAGGTTATCTAAAGCATCACTAAAATCAGAGTCTTCGCAACAACTGGCTTGATTAAGTTGGCGATAGTATTCCTTTTTATTTTTTTCGATGTGTGTCGACATGCTTAAAACAGCTGGCACGCCTAGATCCTGCGCTAACGCGTATTCGATAATGGCGCGACCTATGCGGCCATTACCATCGTCAAATGGATGAATGACCTCAAACCAAAGGTGCGCAATACCTGCGCGCATTACGCCTGTTAGGCTTGCATCAGCTCGTGAGGTTTCATTAAACCAATGCAGGAATGCCCCCATGAGCTTGTCGACGTCCGCTGCATCGGGTGCTTGATAATGCACTCGCTCGTAGCCAATGGGCCCAGACACAATTTGCATGGGTTCATGGCTATTGCGCCATTGGCCAATGGTCATATCGGTGTGAAGAATATGATCCTCATAACCCGCTAGCACCATCTTGTGCCAATTGAATAGCATCTCTTTGCTCAGCGGTTTATGAAAGTTTTTGCGCACATCAACAATTAAGGCTGCCATGCCTTCGGCTTTGGCGTCCGCCACATAAATGGGATCAGGGGTGAGATTTAAATAGTTTTGTAGAGACGAGCGCACACTGGCAGGGTTCAGGTTTTCGCCTTCTATCAGGTTGGTGTTGATGGCTTCATCCACCATTAAATCCAGCAGGGCAGCGATGGAATCATCTTGATTCGCTAGTGAAAAACGACCGGACAGTTGAGCCGCCTTTTTCGCGTAGCGGTAGGCTAAAGCGGATAGCTTTTCAGTATCGTAGCTAAACTGAGGCCAGTCCTTATGCTGCCAAACGTAGTGCATTTTTAGTGCTTCAATCGGTCGATTAATGGGGTTGAGCCGTAAAATTAGGCTTTGCGGCTCAAAAGTATGGCTTTTGTGAGCCGCAAATTCAAGGTTTGCGGCTCAATAGGGTATGCGGAGCTCTTCGCGTAGGCCTGATAAGGAGCTTGCGACGTCATCAGGCAGAATTATGTGTTGTGCTGGCAATTCCTTATGTCGGATGGCGCTCGTGCCTCGCTTATCCGACCTACGTACAAACAAAAAAGCCCAAACAATTTTCATTGTTTGGGCTTTTTTGTCTTAAGCAGAGTAAGTAAACGGGCGTAAAACTTACTCTGTCTTTTTCAGCGTCAGACGCCAGTCTCCCGACGTCCGACTCTTCAAGCTTAAACCGCTTTCAGAGGGATCGCTGGACGAGCCAGATCTTGTGCTGGTGGTGCGAAAGAAGTCAGGTTAATACCGTCAACGGCTTCTTTGTACTCTTCCAATGTTGGGAAGCGACCCAATACACAAGACAGTACAACCATTGGGGTAGAGCCTAACAGAGACTCACCTTTCTTCTCAGCAGAGTCTTCTACAACACGGCCTTGGAACAAACGGGTAGAGGTCGCTAATACAGTGTCACCTGGTTCAGCTTTCTCTTGGTTACCCATACACAGGTTACATCCTGGGCGTTCTAGGTACAGTTGGTTTTCGTACTTGGTACGTGCTTCTTGCTTAGGATTCTCGTCAGAGAATTCGAAGCCAGCGTATTTTTGCAGCAGTTCCCAATCGCCTTCGGCTTTAAGCTCGTCAACGATGTTGTACGTTGGTGGCGCAACAACTAGAGGTGCGTTGAACGTGATAGGACCTTTTTTCTCTAGGTTACGCAGCAAGGCAGCGATGATTTTCATGTCGCCTTTGTGAACCATACAAGAACCAACAAAGCCTAGGTCAACTTTACGGCCGTTGTAGTAAGAAGTCGGACGGATCACATCGTGGGTGTAACGCTTAGAGATGTCTTCGTTGTTTACATCTGGGTCAGCGATCATTGGTTCGTCGATGGCGTCTAGGTCAACAACCACTTCGGCGTAGTACTTAGCGTTGTCGTCTGGAGCCAGTGCAGGGGCTTCGCCAGATTTAACTTCGGCAATACGCTTGTCAGCCAGTTTGATTAGGCCAGCCAGCATGCCTGCTGCGTTGTCCATGCCTTTGTTGATCATGATCTGGATGCGAGACTTAGCCAGTTCCAGAGACTTGATCAGGGTTTCGTCGGTGGAGATACAGATAGAAGCTTTCGCTTTCATTTCTGCAGTCCAGTCGGTGAAGGTGAACGCTTGGTCAGCCAACAAAGTACCGATTTGTACTTCGATTACACGACCTTGGAACACGTTTTCGCCGTTGAATTGCTTCAGCATTTGCGCTTGAGTGGCGTGTACGATGTCACGGAAGTCCATGTGAGGCTTCATAGCACCTTTAAAGGTTACTTTTACAGACTCAGGGATTGGCATCGCCGCTTCACCTGTAGCCAGTGCCAAGGCAACAGTACCGGAGTCAGCACCGAAGGCTACGCCTTTGGACATACGGGTGTGAGAGTCACCACCGATGATGATAGCGCGGTCGTCCACAGTGATGTCGTTCAATACTTTGTGGATTACGTCAGTCATTGAGTGGTAAACGCCTTTCGGGTCACGTGCAGTGATTACGCCGAATGCGTTCATGAAAGCCATCAGTTTAGGAATGTTGGCTTGTGCTTTTTTGTCCCATACAGAGGCAGTGTGACAACCAGATTGGTATGCACCGTCAACGCTTGGCGCAATAGTAGAAGCAGCCATGGCTTCTAGTTCTTGGCACGTCATAGGACCAGTGGTGTCCTGAGAACCTACGATGTTCACTTTAACGCGAACGTCAGAACCAGTGTGCAGAGGTGTCTTAGATTTAACGCCAACTGCGTTGCGGTTGAAGATTTTTTCAACGGCAGTTAGGCCTTGGCCTTCGTGAGAGATTTCTTTTGAAGGTGCGTAAACCTGAGGCGCTTCAATGCCCAGAGTTTCAGCAGCAAACGTTTGGATTTTCTTACCGAATACCACTGCGTAAGAACCACCGGCTTTCATGAATTCCACTTTTTGTGGTGTGAAAGCAGAAGAAACGTCTACCAGTTCTTTGTCGCCGTTGTATAGTTTTTTAGCTTTGGTATCGATGGTCAGAACGGTACCAGTGGCTACAGAGTAGGCTTCTTCTAGTACTGGGTCGCCGTTAGCGTCACGTACGATTTCGCCGTTTTCGTCTTTCTTCTGTACCCAGTTTTTAAGGTCAAGACCGATACCACCGGTTACACCAACAGTGGTCAGGAAGATAGGTGCGATACCGTTAGTACCCGCAACGACAGGACGGTTGTTAACGAACGGGATGTACGGAGAAGTTTTTTCACCCGCCCATAGCGCTACGTTGTTCACACCAGACATACGAGAAGAACCTACGCCCATGGTGCCTTTTTCAGCGATTAGCATCACTTTAGCGTTAGGGTGTTTCTTGCCTAGTTCAACGATTTCTTTTTGAGCTTCTGGGCTGATCATGCACAGGCCGTGTAGTTCACGGTCAGCACGAGAGTGAGATTGGTTACCTGGAGACAGCAAGTCAGTAGAGATGTCGCCTTCTGCAGCGATGTAGGTAACAACGTCGATTTTTTCTGGGATGTCGTCAAGCTTGGTGAAGAATTCTGCTTTTGCGTAGCTTTCCAGAATGTCTTTTGCGATAGCGTTGCCTGCTTTGTACGCGTCAGCCAAACGGCTGGTGTCTGCGTCGTACAGGAATACTTGGGTTTTCAAAACTTCGCCAGCTGCTTTTGCTTGTGCGTCGTCAGACAGAGCGATGTCCAGCAATACTTCAACAGAAGGGCCGCCTTTCATGTGAGACAGCAATTCAAGTGCGAACTCAGGAGTGATTTCAGCAACTTTTTCTTGACCCAATACGATTTCTTTCAGGAACTTAGCTTTAACGCCAGCTGCTGGAGTGGTACCAGGCAGGGTGTTGTAAATGAAGAAGTTCAAAGAATCATCGCGGTGCTCATTACCAGTGTCTTTGATCTGGGCAATGATCTCAGATAGCAGTTCGGCGCTATCGATTGGTTTAGGGTGAAGACCCAGGTCCTTTTTACGAACCTCAATCTCTGCTAGGTATTCTGAATACAAGCTCATACGAATCTCTCATTCAATCTCAAGTTATTCCGTGACCCAATTCTATGCTTGTTAGCGGCCACGGACTCAGGGAACACGGGGCACCCTAAAAAAATAGCGGCGGAATTATAGGTTAGGTCCACCTATAAATTAAAGGTAAGCCTAGACCCTTTTAGCCATAAATGAAGATAATCTTGGTTATACCCGTTATTCATGTGATGAATGTGGTTGTTTTATGAGCGGTTTGGTAAGGATCTGGGCGGGCAGGGTGGAACCTTGCACAAATAAGGTTCCACCTGCACGGATTTGGCTCGTTTTTGTCAATCACCCACTCCCCAGCATGGCTGGGTCCCACAGAGCGAGCCATGCTCGCGAAGAAAGCTCGCGAAATAAACCCTACAACGTCTGGCCGCCGGCCACTTCGATCACGGCATTGCGCAGTGCCAACGATTGCTCCGACAGTAAAAACTCAATGGCGCCTACCTGATCTTGTGCTGTCATTACGCGACCTAACGGTGTGCCTTTAAGGCCTTCATAAAACGCCGCTTGGTCTGCTTCTGACATACCTGCTTTGCCTTGAATTTCTGTCGCCGTCACACCGGGTTGCACGCTGTTTATGCGAATGCCTTTGTCGGCTAGCTCCATATTCGCCACTAGTGAAACCGCTTCAAACGCGGCTTTGCTGGCAGCGTAAATGGCACAGCCGGGGAAGCCTTTGTGCACGGCAATGCTCGACACAAACACCACGCTGCTGGGGTTGTTCATCACAGGCGCTAAGGCTTGCAGCGTGAAGAATGGTCCTTTGGTGTTGATGTTCATGGTGGCGTCAAAGTCGGCTTCGTCGCTGTCCATAAACGGTACTGGGTAAAACACACCTGCGTTGAGTACTAAGCCATCCAATTGAATGCGATCGTTTTTTAAGTGCTCGGCAAGTGCGTCGATTTGGCCGAGGTCTGCGCTGTCTGCCACATGGCCTGCGCAGTTTAAGCGGGCCGCAGCGCCTGCTACCCGTTGGCTATCTCGACCTGTGATGATCACTTGGTGGCCTTGCTCGGTCAACGATTGCGCCACGGCGTAACCAATGCCAGCCGTGCCGCCGGTGACGAGATAGGTTTTGCTGGTTTTGTTTGCTGAATTTGCTGAAGAGTTGCTCATGTTCCGTCCTTTTGGGTTTGTGTTGGAATCGAGCGCTTACAATAATCCCTTGCTAGGTTTCTGATTAGATACCAATATAGACACTTATTGGTTCTGAATGGGAAACCAACATGCTCTATCACAACCTGCCGCTGCTGCACGTGTTTCATGCGGTGGTGGCTTGCGGCAGCTTTCAGGGCGCTGCACAGCAATTGAACCTGCCGCGTTCGTCGGTGAGTAAAAAAGTGCGACAGCTGGAAGAGTTAGTCGGTCAGCCTTTGCTAATGCGCTCCACTCGTCAGTTGCACGTAACCGAAGTGGGCCAAGACTTGGTGAGCCAAACCGAACACTTGTCGGATGTGCTGAATAATATGGGGCGCGTCATAGACGACACTCAAGGCAAGCTAAAAGGCTCGGTGAAAATCAGCGCCAGCGTGTTAATGGGGCAGGGGTTTTTAGTGCCGTTGCTAAGGTCTTTTCGGGCGACGTACCCAGATATTCATATCGTCTTAAGTTTGGATGACGAAAACGTCGACTTGCTCGCAACTCAAGTGGATATTGCCATTCGCGTTGGCCGTTTACCCGACTCGTCGTTGATCGCACGCAAAATCGGCGAAAAACAATGGGGATGGTATGCGAGCCCAGATTACATAAACACCAAAGGCGAGCCCGCAACCCCGCAGGATTTGGCCGATCATGATTGCTTGGTCTTTGCCAATAGTATGACCAGTCGCAGCCATTGGCCGTTTAAAAGCCCGTCT
>JBFHVZ010000136.1:0-11153 GCA_041589295.1 Pseudomonadales bacterium | reverse complement strand
CTAGCTTCTAGCTTCTAGCTTCTAGCTTCTAGCTTCTAGCTTCTAGCTTCTAGCTTCTAGCTTCTAGCTTCTAGCTTCTAGCTTCTAGCTTCTAGCTTCTAGCTTCTAGCTTCTAGCTTCTCTTCAATTTCTGCTAATTGCTTTTCTAATGCATCCAATTTCTCTCGGGTGCGTAATAACACAGCTTGCTGTGCTTCAAACTCATCTCGACTCACCAAGTTCATTTTATTGAGCTGTCGCGCTAACAATTGCTGCACATTGGATTTCAGATCTTCGGTTTGCGGTAATTTGATAATTTGATCAGCAAGACTATTGATAAATGCTTTAGCAATCATCTTGAGTGCTCCATAAAGGACGATAGAAAACTGCGCAGCATTCTAACATGAGCCATGGACTGTCATGTTGCTTCAATGGAAATGAATTATTTTGGTGCTCTGTTCAACATTGCGTCAATTTATCGCGGTGGAAGTGTTTCAAAATGGTGCCTGTGCCTTATTGTTGTGCATCAGCCTTGGCTCAACAGGTCTTATACCTTTGCTAACCCCCCGATAAACAAAGGAAAACGGGACTTGGCACGCCAAATGCTTTAACTGAGCCAGTTAGTTTTTGGTGCGCTAAAGCCGAGCGCTTACAAACTAGAACTGGGCAAGCACTAGAAGCAACCAGGTTGAATTTGAACCTATAAACAAAACGAAGGAAAAACATAATATGAAAACCATCTCTAAAGCGGTAGCCGTAGCCAGCCTGATCTCTGCAGGTTTCGTAGGTCAAGCACAAGCTGAAGTAGAAGTATCTGCTTCTGCAGCTGTTGCCAACATGTACTTGTGGCGTGGTCAAAACCTAGGCAATGTAACAGCCGACATGGATAGCGACGGCACTAACGAAACTACAGTAACGGCAGGCGTACCAGCAATATCTGGTGACGTAGTTGTTAGCATGGGTGGCCTGTATGCAGGTGTGTGGACTTCTTCAGGCGATGCAGCTTTTGGCCAAGAATATGACCTTTTCGTAGGCTACGGGGGTGAAGCAGGCGGCCTTTCTTATGATTTGAGTGTTATTGCGTACATCTACCCTGACGGCACTGCAAGCGACGGTACTTTCGGTGATAACTCTGATGTGATTCTGGGGTTGGGGTATGCTGGGGCGTCTCTGGGTATTTACAAGCAAGTGGGTGATGTTGAAGACAATGATAACCTCTACACAACGGTTGGCTACGAATACGGTTCCGTAAGTGCTACTTACGGTATGTTTGACTACGGTGCAGAAGACAAGGATTACTCTCACTTGGACGTGTCTTACGCGTACAACGACAGCCTGACGTTCACTGTTAGCAAGATCGTTAGCGAAGAAGAAGAAGACACTTACGACACTGACAACAAGGTAGTGGTTAGCTACAGCCTACCAATCCAGTAATAAAGGATTACAATGGAGCCGTTGCCCCCCGGCAGCGGCCCTATTCCCTCTCTCTATTTTAATGAGGAGTTTGATATGAAACTGGTTACGGCCATTATCAAGCCATTCAAATTGGACGACGTGCGTGAAGCTCTGTCCGAGATTGGCGTTCAAGGCATCACTGTGACAGAAGTTAAAGGCTTCGGTCGTCAGAAAGGTCACACAGAACTGTACCGCGGTGCAGAGTACGTGGTGGACTTCCTGCCTAAAGTAAAACTGGAAATTGCCATCGATGATTCTTTGACTGACAAAGTAATCGAAGCAATCTCTAAAGCAGCGAACACTGGCAAAATCGGCGACGGTAAAATCTTCGTTTCCGCTCTTGAGCAAATCGTTCGTATTCGTACCGGCGAAACTGGTGCAGACGCGGTTTAATTTTTTAAGCCAAATTTAGTATTAACACGTTTAAACGACGTACCTGAAGCTCAATGCGGGGGGCATTATGGAAAACAACATTTTCCAACTTCAGTACGCCATGGACACCTTTTATTTCTTGGTGTGTGGCGCACTTGTAATGTGGATGGCGGCTGGTTTCGCCATGTTAGAAGCGGGCTTGGTTCGCTCTAAAAACACAACTGAAATTTTAACCAAGAACGTTGCGTTGTTCGCAATCTCTTGCACCATGTACTTGGTTTGCGGTTACGCAATCATGTACGGCGGTGAATACTTCCTATCTGGCATGAACGACGTTGACACTGCGGCGGTCCTGTCTGATTTCGCTGGCCGTGAAGACGGTTTTGAAGGCGGTTCTATCTACTCTGGTGCTTCTGACTTCTTCTTCCAAGTTGTGTTCGTAGCGACTGCAATGTCTATCGTATCTGGTGCGGTAGCTGAGCGTATGAAGCTGTGGGCTTTCCTTGCATTCGCGGTTGTGATGACTGGTTTCATCTACCCAATGGAAGGTAACTGGACTTGGGGTGGCGGCAGCGTATTTGGTCTGTACAGCCTAGGCGATGACTTCGGTTTCTCTGACTTTGCTGGTTCCGGCATCGTTCACATGGCAGGTGCTGCTGCAGCATTGGCTGGTGTTCTACTGTTAGGTCCACGTAAAGGTAAGTACGGCGCGAACGGTCAAGTAAACGCGATTCCTGGTGCTAACCTGCCTTTGGCTACTCTGGGTATGTTCATCCTGTGGATGGGTTGGTTCGGTTTCAACGGTGGTTCTGTACTGAAGCTGGGCGATATCGCAAACGCTCACGCAGTAGCCGTTGTATTCACTAACACTAACGCTGCTGCTGCAGGTGGTTTGATTGCTGCTTTGTTGTTGGCTCGCATCCTGTTCAAGAAAGCGGATCTAACCATGGCTCTGAACGGTGCTCTGGCTGGTCTGGTTGCGATCACTGCTGAACCTTCTACACCTTCTCCATTTGCTGCAACCATCATTGGTGCTATCGGTGGTGTGATCGTTGTGTTCTCTATCTTGGCTCTTGATAAAGCTAAGATCGACGATCCTGTTGGTGCCATCTCTGTTCACGGTGTTGTTGGTCTGTTCGGTCTGTTGGTTGTTCCTGCAACTAACGGTGGCGCAACCATCGGTGGTCAGCTAGTTGGTGCAATCACTATCTTTGCTTGGGTATTCGTAACCTCTCTGATCGTTTGGGCAATCCTGAAAGCGGTTATGGGTCTGCGCGTAAGCGAAGAAGAAGAGTACGAAGGTGTTGACCTGACTGAGTGTGGTATGGAAGCGTACCCAGAGTTCACTAACAAGTAATCTTGAAGAGTACTAACAAGTAATTCTGACTCACAGTCAAAACCCAACCCACCACTCTCCCGGTGGGTTACTCAAAGAAAGCGTCCTTCGGGGCGCTTTTTTTGTTTCGGTTGCACTGCGACGAAGAACTCGCTGAAAAAGTGTGCGACTTCCAGTCTGGTCGTTGGAACCAATCTCATCAGCTCGCCTCAAAGTCACTTCGCCATCTTGGGGTTATCCAAGAGAATTGATATAGTGCGCGACTTATGAAATTTACAGGTATCCGTATGTTCCAGCGTTTCAGTTTAGTGTTGTTGATGTTTGCTGTTGTCCCTGTCTGGGCCGAGCTGAATATCAACTACGGCATTGCCAATAAGCACGTGCGTCGCGGTATCTTACAAAGTGGTCAGGACGTGATTGTGCAAGGCGGTGTCGATTATCACGCGCCTCTAGGTCTGTACGCGGGTGCTTGGACTTATACGGGTAACTTTGAAAACAACAACTATTTCGAATTGAATACCTATGCCGGTATCGGTTTTAACATTGGGCCGCTGGCCATAGGTACTGGTTATATTCGTTATGAGTTCGACGGTAACCGTGACCCGTTTTCTGAGTACAACATGAACTTGGGTATGGGTAGCTACCGAATCAGTGGCTACTGGGACGAAGACGAAACCTACCGCTACTTTGAAGGCGCCGCAAATTACCAGTTCTGGGAAAAGTCAGGTTTCGTATTTACCGCAGGCCACAAAGACGATAACAACCATAACCAAACTTGGAACTACAGCGCAGCGTTTGTGATGGCCATGCCGTCGGATGTGGATTTTGAAGTGAAGCTGACCCGTGAAGATAATAAGGGGAATGGGTTGGTAATCGGGGTGACTAAGCAACTTAGCTTCTGACAGTAAAAGCTAGTTGCGTTGTGTATGCGGCGTTAAAAAATCTCTCAGAATCCTCATTTAGTAAACTAAACTCCGGTTCTTCGAGATTTTTTGCCTTGCCTACACTGCCTCACCTACGCTTTTACGACTTGGCTATATTGTAAGCCTGATAAGGAGCTTGCGACGCCATCAGGCGTTGGTTGAGCTGATTCATAAAAAAACCGCTAACGATGTTGAATCGTTAGCGGTTTTTTATTGCTTGTAGTTTTGTCTGATTGAGGTGTTACCCGCACACACTGATTTTTGATGTAGGGAGTCGGACGTCGGGCTGATACCCACAAGGGGCACGCTGAGCCACGACCTACGGCAGTCATTTTTTGTAGGTCGGCCTTTAGGCCGATATTCATGCGTCGGCTTAATACTCACAAGGGACACGCTGAGGTCGACCTACGAGACGGTATTGTTCAGAGGCTCTCGAGCTAAAGCTTGACGGATTTAAGTGATGGTTTAGCGTCTCCCGTCTCCCGTCTCCCGTCTCCCGTCTCCCGTCTCCCGTCTCCCGTCTCCCGTCTCCCGTCTCCCGTCTCCCGTCTCCCGTCTCCCGTCTCCCGTCCAGCACCTTCGCGCTCGTTACGCACCCAACACACGTTTCATGAACGCGGGCAATACCAAAGCGGCTTGGTGGATGTCGCCTGTGTAGTATTCGGTATGAAAGGCTAGTGCGTCTGCGTCGGCTTTGCGGAAGTCTTTGGCGTCGCCCGCTTTTTTGCCAAGGGTGCATGACCACCAACCGGATGGATAAATCGGTTGTGGGAATGGGAACGTCTGGCTGCTGACGAAGCCGGCTTCTTTCATGTCTCCGTGCAGTTTTTTGATGATGCTGCCGGTGTGATACAGCGGGCTTTCGCTTTGCTGAATCATGATGCCGTTGTCGCCCAGTGCGCGGTAAACGTCTTTATAAAAGTCTACGGCGAACAAGCCTTCTGCTGGGCCCACTGGGTCGGTGCTGTCGATGATGACAACGTCCAAAGAACCCGGTGCTGCGTCTTTAATCCATTTAATACCGTCTTCCCACAACAGGTGCGCACGTGGGTCGTCGTTGGATTCACACAGCTCTGGGAAATACTTTTCGCTGTTGCGGGTCACGGCTTCATCGATGTCGATTTGCCACGCGTCTTCTACGCCTGGGTGCTTCAATATTTCGCGCAGGGTGCCGCAATCACCACCGCCGATAATGGCGACTTTCTTTGGATTTGGGTGTGCGAACAGAGGTACGTGGCTCATCATTTCGTGATAGATGAAGTTGTCACGGGTGGTGACCATGGTGCAACCATCTAAAATCATCAGCTTGCCAAAGGTCTCCGTGTCGTAGATTTCCAGCTTCTGATAAGGGGTTTGTTCCTCATGCAGTTTGGCTTTGATCTTTAATGAGAAGGCAGACCCTTCGCTGTCGAAGGCTTCGCTAAACCAGTTGGCATCCAGTTGAGTCATGATGGTCTCTCGCAGAGTAAAAGGCTTGGTGTCATGGCGGTTGCTTTGACGCAGTGGGTACAGCATAGCGTACATGGCGTCAGTACGGTTTTATGAGCAGCCCAAGCCGTGGGCTAAAATTTGGGCGCAATGTAGCGTTAGTTGCTATCAATTACCAGAGAAGCTGACTGCTGAAGGCCTATTTTTCCCTTCGATTTTTCCGTGTTAGGGGACAAAGTAATATAGAATACCGCGCTCGTTTTAAAGCTGGTTATTAAATGGACAACTGGCATCAGTACATCTTATCTCTGAGTCCAGTTGTCCGAGCGAAACGCACACGTTTTATTGGCCGCTCACGTCCGCTCAATGAGGGGGACGCCAACCTTACTGAAGTTTCATTGGGGTGGGAAGTGAATGCGGCGCATTTTGGCTTTAAAATGGTGCAAAAATTGACTTGTCGCCTGTTTTTAGGGCGAACCCCGTTGATGAGGTTATCCGAACCCATGAATAAAGCAGCACAGCAGATTTATAACGTCCCCCATTGGAGCGAATCCTATTTCGCGATCACAGATGAGGGCAGTGTGGCTGTGTGTGCCGAAGGTCAGCAGGTGACGTTGGCCAGTATTATCGAGCAGGTAAAAGCCAAGGGTTTGTCCCTGCCGACGCTATTGCGTTTTCCGAATATCCTGCACCACCGTGTGGGTCAGTTGAATCAAGCGTTTGCCAATGCGTCACAGCGTTTGGGATTCACCGGCCGTTATACCTCGGTCTATCCCATCAAAGTCAATCAACAGCGTCGCGTGGTGGAAGAGCTAGTTCACGGTCAGAAGGCCGCTGGTCAGACCTTGGGATTAGAGGCGGGCAGTAAGCCCGAATTAATGGCTGTGCTGGCCATGAGTCACGGCCAGCAAGCCACCATCGTCTGCAATGGCTATAAAGATAGCCACTACATTCGCTTGGCATTACTGGGTGAAAAGTTGGGTCACCGCGTCTACTTGGTGATCGAAAAAATCAGCGAACTCAAACGCATTTTGGATGAAGCCAAAGCCTTGGATGTGACGCCTCGTTTGGGTGTGCGCGCGCGCTTGGCGTCCATAGGTAAAGGTAATTGGCAAAACACAGGTGGGGATAAATCGAAATTCGGTTTGTCGGCCAATCAAATTCTGCACGTATTGGACGTGCTCAAGCAGTCCGATCAAATGGATAGCCTGC
Organism: Pseudomonadales bacterium; assembly: GCA_041589295.1. Taxonomy (GTDB): domain Bacteria; phylum Pseudomonadota; class Gammaproteobacteria; order Pseudomonadales; family Oceanobacteraceae; genus Bermanella. The sequence continues at coordinate 4,448 of JBFHVZ010000136.1, read as the reverse complement.
AACTGCTGCATTTCCATTTAGGCAGTCAGATCGCCAACATCCGCGACATTCAAAATGGCTTGCGTGAGTGCGGTCGCTTCTTTGCCGAATTAGGTGGCTTGGGCGCGAACATCCGCACGGTGGATGTGGGCGGCGGGTTAGGTGTGGATTACGAAGGTACCGGCTCGCGTAATTATTGCTCCACCAACTACACCATGCAGGAATATGCCAACAAAGTGGTTCACGCGTTTTACGAAGCCTGTGAAGAAAGTGGCTTACCTCATCCTGACATCATCACGGAATCGGGTCGTGCCTTAACCGCCCATCACGCGGTACTGGTGACGGACGTAATCGATTGGGAACAACCGCGCGTGCAATCCATCTGCGAACCGGACGAAACAGCCTGTACGCTGCTGAAAGACTTATGGCGTATTTATCAGCAATTGGATACGGCCTCGCCGCGTGCCTTACTTGAGTTGTACCACGATGTGATTCACAACCTGAGTGATGGCCAGAGTGCTTTCATTCACGGTTCTCTCTCATTAGTAGAGCGCGCGCAAGTAGAAGCTATCGCCCAGCAAATTTGTATTCGCATTCGTGATGGGTTGGACGCAGGCAATCGTGCTCATGGCGTAGTGCTAAATGAATTGAATGAACGTCTAGCGGATAAACTGTTTGTAAACTTTTCGTTGTTCCAGTCTTTGCCGGACATCTGGGGCATTGATCAAATCTTCCCAATTCTGCCGCTGACTCAGTTGAATGATGCCATCGAGCGCCGCGTGGTGATTCAAGACATCACTTGTGACAGTGATGGCCGCGTTGACCAATACGTGGATGGCGAAGGCATCGAAAGCACGCTGCCGTTTCCCACCTATGCCGCCTCGTCCGATATTTTGTTGGGCTTTTTCATGGTGGGTGCGTATCAGGAAATTTTGGGCGACATGCACAACCTGTTTGGTGACACCGACAGCGTGGACGTCATCATCGACAGTGCAGGCAAAGTTACGCTACAAAATCTGCAAGCAGGGGATTCTATATCCTCGGTACTGCGTTATGTGAACTTTGATCCTGAACAAATGGAAGCGGCTTATGAGCGCCATATCTCTGCATCGTCGCTTAACGACAAAGACAAAGCCTTGTTCTTAAAAGAACTGACTGAGTCTCTATCGGCCTATACCTATTTACAGAATCATTAAGTCATTCGCTCTCTCGTTAGGCCCTAGAGTTAGACCCATGTACTGCGCCATGCAAGTTTTGTTTGGCGTAGTGCGTCTCTTTTTTCTAACAAATTTTGCGCAAACGACAAATCGGTTTAAAAACCGAAAGCCAAATAAAAAATTGGTCTGAGTGTGGGTCTGACTTCATAAACATCCTGAACTATAAATTTGTACGCACTTTGAAATGTGTAAGGAATTGGAATCAGGAGTTGTTTATGGCTAATAAACACGATGATGTTATGGACGACATGACGGACGACGATCTGAATACAGATGATACCGATTTGGGCGAACCGGACATGAAGTTTATAGGCAGCAGTGAAGAAGGTGTTATGCGATCCATTGCGTCGCGTAAAAAGCTACGCAATAAAATGGACGCTGACGTGGAGGCCTTTTTAAAAGGCGGTGGTCAGATTAATGAAATCGAAGCCAATGTGATGGCTGATCCCCCACGTAAACCGCAATCGAACTACGGTTCACGACCGATTTGATTGGTCTGTCTGGATTCAATCAAGCATAAAAAAACCGCCGAGCTGGCGGTTTTTTTTGTCTTCCATTTAATGCCGCTTTTAGCTGGCCTTAACGCCTTACACACCGTATTTGTGGCGGTAATCTTCAATGGCTGGAAGGTGCTCGCGAAACTCAGGCTGGTTAGCCACGTATTCCATGACTTGCTCTAGTTTTACAATGCTGATCACTGGAATGTTGTAGTCGCGTTCCACTTCTTGAATGGCTGACAACTCACCCGTGCCGCGCTCTTGGCGATCCAGTGCGATAACCACACCGGCTGGCTTGGCGTTGCCTTGTTGCTCTAGCAGTGTCATGACTTCACGGATGGCCGTGCCTGCGGTGATGACATCGTCGATGATGAGAATGTTGCCTTCCAGCGGTGCGCCAACTAATGAACCGCCTTCGCCGTGGTCTTTCTTCTCTTTACGGTTAAACGCGTACGGGGTTTCGCGGTCGTGGTTCTGAGACAACGCCATGGCTGTGGTCGCGGCTAACGGAATACCTTTATAGGCTGGTCCAAATAGCACATCAAACTCGACGCCCGCATCCACTAATGCCGCGGCGTAGCAAGAGGCCAGTTGGGCCATGGCTTTGCCCGTGTTGAACAATCCGGCATTGAAGAAATAAGGTGAAATACGACCGCTTTTCAGTTCAAATTCCCCGAACTTTAATACACCCTGTTTAATCGCGAATTCGATGAAGTCTTTTTGATATTGCTGCATTCAAAAAACCATTGTCTACACTGACATTAAAAGAAATGTAATACCATTGTCGTAACTGCGCCAATGGCGAAGTGGGTATCACTTGGAAAGCTTCGGGGTGATCTCCGGCTAATACGAAGCCAAAGCTAAGCTGAGGCCCGTATTCTACCTGCTCTCGCCACAATTCCCATGGCTACGGCGAAAATAACATAAATAAACGCTGACTGGTTCTTTGGTACTAAGTCGAAACTTGAGTATCATACGCGCACCAGAAAACAAGGACCCTCCATGAAGGTTATAAATGTACAGGTTGATGGCCTAGAGCAGGCCGTAAAAGACGGCTTCTACGACTGGCTGATCGAACAACAGGCCGATGTGGTGTGTGTACAAAACCTAAAAGCGAAGGAATACCAACTCAGCGACGATGTGTTGTATCCCCCTGAGTACAATGCCTATTTCTTTGATGCCGAGCCTGACCATTACAGTGGGGTTGCGGTGTTTACGCGTGAGATCCCCAAAGCCATCATGACCGGTTTGGCGTTTGAAGCCGCCGACCGATATGGCCGCTATATTCAGGCCGATTTCAATCGCGTTTCTATTGGTTCGATCCTGTTTCCCATGGTGGACGAACATAACGACGTGGCGGCCAAACTGGCGTTTCAGCAAGAGTTTCTAGAGCACCTGAAGAAAACCAAGCGCAAACGCCGCGAATTTATTTTCGCTGGTACCTTTGGTGTAGCCCATAAATCGGTGGACTTAGCTGACTGGCAAAGTCATCAAGGCGAGCCGGGCTTCATGCCAGAAGAGCAAGCATGGTTCGATCAGATTACCGGGCCGTTGGAATTTATAGACGCCTTCCGCGAAGCAAATTTTGGCGAGAACCAATACACCTGGTGGCCAGACGCCGAGAGTGCCCGTCGTAACCAAAACGGCTGGCGTATGGACTATCAACTGTGTACAGCTGAATTGCGCCAGTACATAGTCGACGCAAAAATTGATCGCGATAATATGTGGGGCTTACACGCACCTGTGTTGATCGAATACGAATTTGATTTATAAACGCCTTCGCGGTTATTGTGAATTCGTTCTGGTCAGAAGGGCTTTGAAGCTGTTACTCTTCTGCTACTTCTGACTAGGGCCCTCAATCATTAATTCGTTATTAGTGACTCGTCATTAGAACCTATCTAAAAAAGTCTTCGCTTTTTTCTTTATCGAACAATCTCATTATCAACTTCATTTGACGATTTCCTTGAACGGCGTGGTAAACGGCATTGTTCGGAAATACCAAAATCTGTGTCCACTAGCCGAAAGTACTAGCCCACGTTAACCTGCCTCGCATTCACATCGTTATCCCTTTAACTTAATGCGTTAGGATGCTTCATGACCACGCTGGCACCGGTTCCCACTGATTCAGAAAACGAACAGCTAGGTTCGCCTGTAAGTAAACAGGTTGCTCAAGCGCCGGACGCTGTGACCCATTTGCCGGGTCTTGGTTCTGTTGCGACGCAGCAGTTTGCCGGTTATGCCTCCATTACTGGGGATGCTTATCCGAAAACCCGTAGCGGTTATGCCGAGTCATTATTTTATTGGTTTGTCGGGGCAGAGGATTATGCCAATAAGCCCACGATTATTTGGAGTAATGGTGGACCAGGCAGTAGCAGCTTTTGGGGTTTCTTTTTAGAAAACGGACCTTATCAAATTGAATCGGCCAGTGAACCTAAGTTGACCGAACGTCCTTATGCATGGAACCAGCAGGCAAACTATTTAATCTTTGAACATCCGCTAAGTGTGATGTTGTCATTTGCTAAGTCCGCAAAAGACTTGCCTAAGTCACCAGAAGAAGGTGCGCAGCAATATTATCAAGCGTTGCAAAACTTTTTGGCCATGCACCCAGAGATTGCGCAAAACCCCATTATATTGGCTGGTGAATCTTACGCAGGAACTTATCTGCCGCTATTGGCGCGGGAAATAAAACGCGGCAATAAACAGTCGCACAACACGCACATTCATTTAAAAGCGATGGTGTTAATGGATGCCTGGG
>JBFHVZ010000135.1:0-11163 GCA_041589295.1 Pseudomonadales bacterium | reverse complement strand
TCACCATTAAAATTGGTGTAGACGCTTTGCTCGGCATGTCGGTCTATGTGTTGACGGTACTGCTAGGGTTATTAGCGCTGCTAACCTTTTATTTATTGGTGGTGAAAGTCATTGCAGGACGCTCGCCTTTTTCATTTTTGAAAAGCATTCGCTCGGTGCAGTTGTTGGCCTTTTCTACGTCCAGTTCGGCGGCTGTCATGCCGCTATCATTAAAAACCAGCGAAGAAAATCTCAAAGTAAATCCCGCCATTGGTCAATTTGTGGTGCCCTTAGGTGCGACCATTAACATGGATGGCACCGCGCTTTATCAAACCGTGGCTGCCGTATTTTTGGTGCAAGCGTTTGGTATAGATTTAAGCACAGGTGCGCTGTTGCTATTAATGTTGACCACGGTTGGCGCGTCCATCGGTGCGCCCAGTACGCCGGGCGTGGGCATCGTGATTTTGGCCACCTTGTTAGAAAGTGTGGGTGTACCAGCAGCAGGCATTGCGTTGATTTTAGGTGTTGACCGCATATTAGATATGAGTCGTACCGCCATAAACGTGTCAGGTGATATGACCGCCTGTTGTGTTATGGATAAATGGCTACCTGCGCCTGACAATCAAAAAGCCCCAGACTATTGGGAAAGCTAAAAAGTGATTGAATTGAAATCTCGATTGTTTAAACAACCCACGACCATTGCGTTCGGCGAATTTGTAGCGTTAATGGCGGTGATGACATCGCTTATCGCGTTGACCATAGATGCAATTTTGCCTGTGATGCCGCTGATTGGTTCGGCCCTAGATGTGAGCGACAGCAATGACTTGCAGTGGCTGATCATGGCGGTATTTTTTGGATTGTCTGTGGGGCAGTTATTTTATGGTCCGTTATCGGACTATGTCGGGCGTAAACCAGCGGTATATTTAGGCTTAAGCTTTTTCTTTGTGGGTGGATTAGTTTGTTTGTTAGCGCAGGACTTAACTTGGATGTTAGTTGGGCGTTTTTTACAGGGGTTTGGTTTAGCAGGCCCTCGTTCAGTCAGTATGGCCATTGTGCGTGATCAATTTGAAGGCGATCAGATGGCCAAGGTCATGTCGTTCATCATGGCCGTATTTATAATCGTACCGGCTATGGCCCCTGCTTTGGGTCAAGGCATTGCTTGGTTGTTCAACTGGCAAACTATCTTTTTGTTTTTTGTTTTGTTGGCAATCGGTGTAGGTGTTTGGTTTGCATTGCGCCAGCCAGAAACCTTACCGCCAAGCCGACGTGCGCCGTTTTCGGCACCGTTTTTTACCCGCAGTTTAAAAACCTTATTGTCCCATCCTGTGGTTGTTGGCTACACGCTGGCAGCAGCCTGTGTTGCGGCTCCGTTTGTCGCGTATCGGAGGCACCTCTGCGTATTACAGAATAGGCTCTGGCTCAAAGGTAAAACTCAAGATCAAGGCGTGGTTTTGAAAATCTAACGGGTTAAATTGAGAAGCCACAACACAGAGATTGTGTTTTACCTTTAGCCCCGGAGGGCGTGGGCTGCAAGTCGCTATAACTGCGTTAAGCTTCTTGAAAAGGACTCGTCATTTCGCGGCGAAGCTTGCCTTGTTCTACCACCTTGCAGCGCTCACGCAGAGCCCTTCTGTAATATGCAGAGGTGCCTTAGTATGTCGCAACAAATTTTTCAGATTCAATATGCGCTGCATGAGTACTTTCCCGTGGTGTTTGCGGCTCTGGCATTAGCCATTGGTTTTGCGTCATTTGTAAATGGTAAGTTAGTGAGCCGATTCGGCATGGCGAATATGGCAATGTGGGCAGTACGTTTACAAAGCGTAACGGCTGTCATCATGCTGCCCATGGCATTTGGGTTTGAGGGGCACCCACCGTTAACATTTTTTATTATTTACTGTGTGGTCACGCTGTTTTGTGTTGGAATTTTATTTGGCAACTTAAACGCCATGGCTATGACACCTGTGGGGCACATTGCAGGACTTGGTACAGCCGTGGTCGGGTCGCTATCCACCTTGGTAGCATTACCCGTCAGTGCTGCTATTGGTGCGTTTTATGATGGCACCGTAATGCCCATGGTTATGGGTTTTGGTGTGTGCTCTGTATTGACTTGGTGGTTGTTAAGCTGGGTTAAAAAGCGCGCCACTAATCACTAAGCAAAATCAGGTGAGTGCAATCAGGTGAGCACAAACAAGCGAGCACAAACAGTTATACGCAGTTGATTATTATCCTCGCGCCAATGTCAGGCTTAAGGTATGGCTGGTATTTGGCGCAAGCGTTTGCATGTCATCTAAGGCATTGGCGGTTTCTACACAAAACATGGTTTGGTAGGCGTCGTCTGCAAATTGGCTTAAGCGCTTAGCTTTTTCAATCCACGGGTTCCATATAATGGTGCTGGCGCTGTTTTCGGTATTTAGTGTCAAACGCAGTGTCTCGTTTTTATCGCTAATGGTAAATGCAAACGGACCGCCTGTATGGAATATGCGATCCACTTCTTGATCAAACCTTTGACAGCTCGGGCTTGTAAAGCGTTGCCATCCATTTAAAGCATCTGTGTAACTTTGGTTGGCGGTACCTTCAATACTCACGTCGCGAATGTCATCGCACGGATAGTAGGTGTGCAGTGCTTGCGTTAACGCCATGTTGTGTTTGCTTAAGTTGGTTGTGGTGAGTGTTACTTGCAGTTCACGCCCAAGAATAAATTCTGCCTGTACATTAAATTCAAACGGCCAGCGCTTTAGCGTTTCGGTTGTGTGGGAAAGCGACAAAACAATGCGTAGCTGATGACACTCTTCTTGTACGCTATGAATTTGCCAATTCATTACGCGCGCAAAGCCGTGGGCGGGAGCGTTCTCAATATCGTTTACTTGCTGCTGAACAGCGCTTGGATTTTTGTCCGCTGCGCCAAACCATGGCCAGCAAATTGGAATGCCTCCGCGCAGGGATTGTCCTGCCTTGTATTCGCTTGCTGGGCTTAGCCAAATCCAAGGTGCTTGGCCTTTGGACTGTTGGTCTTTAGGTTGAAAGCTAAGAAGCTGAGCCCCTTGCAATGCGATGGCCGCGTTACACAGAGGGTGCTCGATAACAAGTACCTCTAGTTCGTCACGGCGCTCCAAACGGATAAAGGCACACTGAGTCAGTTGTGGCGTTTGCATAAATGACCTTAAAACCCAATCTAAAAAATATAAAAAAACACTTTAATCTACGCGGTTAAGGCGTATTATCCGCTCACTTAATCAAGCTTTTTACCAAGCTGTCGATTAAACGTTATAACCAACCTCAAAACGGAAGCAATACTATGGCAAAGCCAAAGAAACGCCAAGTTGGGGTGCAAACAGACGCAGGTGTCAAGCTCATTGCCGCACAGCGTCGTAACCCGTTTGCCTGCGACCCCATTATGCGCAAAGCCTGTGTTCACGAAAGCACGCACAAGGCAAAACGTAAAAAAGATAAAATGGCCATGAAAAAAGCCCTGTCAAAACGCGAATTTGATGGGGCTTTTTTATTGGCTGCCTAGCCATTTACTTAACAGCGTCATATATCGCATAGCGAATTGAACCGGTCTTGATCAGTCGCTCGTGGTTACCTTGCCCTAAGTCCCACCTCATTACCTATCATTAAATAGCCAAAGCGCTACCAATAACTGCAAAGGTGCCGTTGCTGGGTTTTGAGCGATCCTAACTACCGTTAACCATCTCAGTGTCCTAAAATGCCGCTCAGTTTTAATTGAATTCCAACTTTTAATAAGAGCGACCCATGAAAGAATCTTTGCGCAATCTGTTCTGGCCGATCCTTCGCCAGTTTGAAACGGGTGACCCAGTAAAACGCTATAAGCCGTCTCACCGTACAATTTTGGTGGTGGTTGGGGCGTTGTTTTTGGTGCTATCGACAGCAGCCGGTTTGGCGTCGGCTTATTCAGAGCACTGGGGAGCGCTGATTCCTGTGGTGGTGTTTTTTGCTGTGGGGCTAGTGACACTGGTAGTGGGGACTTTAGGCTCCAATGACGCGGTTTCGCGCATGTGGGGGCAGGACAAATAGCGAACAACGGCTTGCCCTTGTATTTCATATTGTGGTTTTAGCCAAGGATAAGGCTACTACCGCGTTTTCTGCGCCCCTCCTTTCCCCTTTTATACCGTTATCTTTCTTAGCATCTAGGTGCGACTTTGCCGAGCAGGATGGGCTATTGGCCCCAATGGCTAAACCTTTGCTCACTTTGTAACTGTATGTAAGTCCCTGTTTCTCAATGTTTTTTTGGAACGAACGTATTTGGTACAAAAGATTAGGTTGTTACCTCTAGTGTCCTAATATGCTCCTAATGACTCATACCAAAGTGTTATTTAGGCCGGTTGAGTAGTGTTAACCCCAAATGGGTTATTTTGTAGTCAGCCCCTGAGTCAGACTATGACGCCCACGGTCCAGACACGGCGGGCCGACGGTCCATGGAAGACCTCAATAACAATTACTTAAAGGTTGGCCCCATGAAAATTAAGAGTTTACTAACGTGCGCTGCTTTAACTGTAGGTATGGCAGGTGCGGCACAAGCCCAATTAGCTGGTCACAACGTGATTCTGGTACACGGTTTTCAGCCGGATAACCTATACAACCAGCCAAGCGGTGATGCTCAGATCCGTCAAAACGGCGAAAACTACTGGTCAGACTACTGGAATACCCGCGCAGAAGCGCGTTTCGACTGGAACTCTTACGATCGGATTGAAGAAGGCACCGCACAGCGTTTGTATGACGATGCTGTTGCTTTGTCCCAAGCCGGCACGTGCAGCAACGGCTGTGTGATCGTGACTCACTCAACAGGTGATTTGGTAACGCGTTATTTCTTAGAAAACCAAGAAGACTGGTTAGCAGCGGCAGGTCATGAGCCGTTAAATATTCTAACCGTACTGGATTTTGCCGGTGCCGGTGGTGGCACCGAAATCGCCGATACGGCGGTTTCTATGGCCAGCAGTAACAACTGGTTTTCGTGGGCCGCCATGGAAGCGCTACAAGCTTGGTTGGGTGCCGAAGTGGGTCAAGAAGACTTAGGTGTACTGTATGATCTGCAACCTGCTGCGGCTCGCAACCTAGCGGTTTCGCCAAGCTCTGTACCACGTTTGCGTTTTGCCGGTGCGGGTACCGATTACTTTAGCCTGACCGGTGGCTTTATTACGGGTACCGACGACGGTGTTGTTCCGACACACTCCAGCTGCGGTGCGGTTAATCAAAAAGCCTATGACAGCTGTTCTAAAGATGTTGCGTTCGATGGCTACATCAACAAAGGCGACATCAATGGACCAGCTACATTGTTCCATAACCATTACGCTGTGCTGATGGGTGAAGACACCAGTCACAGCGGCTCAGTGGGTGCTCAAACCGGTGTGCGTCTAACTTATGTAGACAATAACTTCGACGCCAACGGCATTGCAGTAGATTTCAATACCGAAAAAGTAAATGGCTGGTTTTGGGATTACCGCTACGTTAAAAACAGCTCTGGTCGTAGCATGAGCGAAACCGTCTACACCACACTGGACAACTAATCCCGTTACAGCTTGCACAATAAGAAGGGTCGTAATCCACGTTGTAATACGTGAGTTACGACCCTTTTTTTATCGTGTTTGTGAATGAGCTACACTGCTAAAACGTTTTGCAATCCCATGTAAGTGAGAGTCATGCGATATATCTATCTTTTGATTGCTGCCATATTTGTAATGGTGCTGGTGTTTAACCCCAGTGGCATGGTGCATTGGTTTGAGTCGGATGAAATGAATCGCGAAGCGGAGCAAACAAGGTTTTTAGAACAAGACTCGCCTAAAGCAACCAAAGCAAAAAAAGAAAAGGCATTTGAAAACGAACTAGCCCAACAAGTGTCTGCGGTTGCCGACAGGTATGAACAAAATATTCGTTTCCCTAATTACTCGATCCCCATTGGCGAAGGTCAAACCGATTTGCTTGAACCTTATAGCGCTCCGGTTGTACCGCTTAATATTGATCCTGAGATGACAGGGCAGGCCAGTTTGTCTCCCGCGCAGTTTATCTTTTTTCATGGTGACACTATTGAAGCAAAACTGGTCACCACAGGTACGATTGAAGCGACACAAGTGAGTATCAAACTGGTTAAGAATAACGATCCACTAGCCAGTTTTAATGTTAAAAAAGAAGGCACACTCTTTTTAGCTAAGTTAGATAATTCAGCGGATGATTGGCCTGTGGACCTGCATATTCGCGCCGACTTTCATTTTGGTGAATACGGAAAGGTGAGTTTGTTATCTCCTATAAAATATTCGCCCAACAATGGTGAAATCAGCTCTGTTGGTGCCGCTTATGTGGATGGCGTCAATCTAGCGCTTCCAGTAATGCTAAAAATTAACACAGCAGGGCGCTATCGTCTCAGTGCTAATCTATTTGATGAAAACATGCGCCCCTTGGCCCATTTAAATGCCAAGCAAAATTTAAAACAGGGTGACAATACTTGGGTGTTGAACGTACACAGTGAGGTCTTAAGGGCTGCTCATAATGCTGGCCCTTATATTCTAGATACGTGGACGCTCACCAAATTACCAGAGCGCCCCGGCATTGCGACCAGCTTTGGAAAAAGTCAGGTGAATAAAATAAACGTAAAAGGTTTTCCCTTAAACGACTACGACGACACACCATGGCAAGACCCTAAAGACCAAGCTCGGCTGGAGTTTTTGCGAAAGCTACAGGCAGAACGATAAATTCCACGCCCATTTCATGACAGACTTAAATAGATCGTGCCATCTACGATCTTTTTGGGAATCATTGTCTTAAAAATCACGCCTTTAACCCTTTTAGTTTGTAACCATATTAGGCCGTGCACTACATGCACGCCCAATCCATTGGGCTAAACAAACGTAAACAAGGGTGGACCCCATGAAAAACGTGTTAGTGATATGCGGACACACGGACCCAAACAGCCTGAGCACTGCCTTAGCAAGTGCATATGTGGAAGGCGCAAACACGGCGGACGCAAATGTGCGCTTGTTGAACTTAGGTGAAATGACATTCGATCCGGTATTGCGCTTGGGTTACAACCAAGTACAAACATTGGAGCCAGATTTAGAAAAAGCACAAGAGTTATTAAGTTGGGCAGAGCATACGGTTTGGGTTTATCCCAATTGGTGGGGTTCTATGCCAGCTATTTTAAAAGGCTTTTTTGATCGCGTTTTTCTACCGGGCTTTGCCTTTAAGTATCGCAAAGGGTCAGATCAGTGGGATCGTTTACTACAAGGGCGCACTGCGCATTTGATGGTGACCATGGACAGCCCAAGTTGGTATTACCGTTGGGTCAATGGTCGCCCTGGCCATGTGCAGATGAAACGCACGATTTTAGAATTTTGCGGCATCAAGGTGAAAAAAATTAGCGAGTTCGCACCTGTGCGAGGCTCCGACGAGTCTAAACGCGAAAAATGGATCAGCAAGGCACGGCAGCTTGGGGCGCAATTAGTTTAGATTCTTTCTTGAAAGTGTCGCGACGAGGGCGTCGCTCTTACAGTTGAGGAATTGCATCGCGACGAGGGCGTCGCTCTTACAGTAAATGTTTTGGCTCGGACAGAGTGCTCGACCTTGTAGGAGGCTCGCCCTCGAGCCTTTCAGTCGGAGCCGAACGTAATCCGAAATCGTTCAGTTACTTGTAAGAGGCTCGCCCCCGAGCCGACGTGATCCGAAAAAACTCACTTGTTTGTACGAGGCTCGCCCCCGAGCCTTTCAGTCCGAGTCTTTCAGTCCGAGTCTTTCAGTCCGAGCCTTTCAGTCCGAGCCGAACGAACAAATACTATTTCTCCGGTATGGCAGCCAGTGTTGCCACTAACAAATCCCAAAAAGCTTGCACAGATTTAATCTCAACTTTTTCGTCTGGCGAATGAGCATTGCGTATATTCGGCCCAAACGAAATCATGTCCCAATGCGGATAGGGTTTGCCCAATAAGCCGCATTCTAAACCTGCGTGTATGACTTTTACTTTTGGCGTGTAACCAAACAAAGATTCATGCACTGTGCTCATTAGGGTGAGCATGTTCGAATCGGGATTGGGTTTCCAACCTGGATACTCACCGCTTATATCCACCTGTGCACCGGCCAGCTCGAACGTTGCCGCAATACTGCGGCCTAGATCATCGCGAGCACTGTCACTTAAACTGCGTGCTAAGCACAACACTTTAAGTGTTTCACCTTCGGTGCGAACCACAGCCAAATTATTTGAGCTTTCCACCGTGTTTTCGAAATCTGCACTCATGCGGGTAACACCGTGTACACAGGCGGCCACCGCTTGTATGACTTTGCGAAATTCGTCCGTGTTATAAACCGTTTTGGGTTGTGCTTCGTTGTCGTCTATAAGTGTGGAGGTAAAACTAAGCTCAGCTTCGACGCTGCCGTATTCCTGTTGCAGAGTTTGCTTGAACTGCGCCACTGCGTCAGTCAATGCCTGTTGGTTTTTAGTCGGCACAACAATGGTGGCAAAGCACTCACGTGCAATGGCATTGCGTAACGAACCGCCTTCTAAGTGGACGATGCTTAAATCTAAGGCCGAGCTGTATTCCAACAAAAAACGATTCAACAATTTATTGGCGTTGCCACGGCCTAAATGTATATCTAAACCGGAATGGCCACCGCGCAAACCGGTCAGTGCTAATTTAAATGTCAGACTGTCATTGACTAAGGCTTCTCGTTTTACGGAGAAGGTGGCGCTAATGTCCACGCCACCGGCACAGCCCACATACAACTCGCCTTCATCTTCAGTGTCTAAATTCAGCAAAATTTCACCGTTTAGAATGCCAGCCTGTAAATGCTTGGCACCGGTCATACCGGCTTCTTCATCTATGGTGATTAAGAGTTCTAATGGCCCATGGTTAATGCTTGGATCGATCATGGCGGCCAAACCAGCAGCAACACCAATACCATTGTCGGCGCCAAGCGTGGTACCCGTGGCAAATACCCAGCCGTCAATAATGCGAGTGCGAATGGGATCGGTTAAAAAATTGTGTACTGTATTAGCATTTTTTTGCGGCACCATATCAATGTGCCCTTGCATGACGACACCTTTGCGGTTTTCCATGCCATGGGTTGCGGGCTTACGCACGATGAGATTACCAATGGCATCGTGCTCGTAACTTAACTGGTGTTGATCACATAGCGTTTTGATGGCGAGCAATACCGCCGCTTCGTGTTTAGACGGGCGCGGGTATTGGGTGAATAGATCGAAAATTTCCCACAGTAAATTGGGTTGTAAAGTTCTAATGGCGGCCGTCATTTTGTTTTCACCTGTTAAATTCAATCTGTCTTTTATTTGTTTGTGTTCGCAGTTAGCTCGGCTGTTCGCTTGATTGTTTGTGCAGATTTGATTGTGGTTATTACTTGAAACTGTGCTGTGTTTTCTGTGGCTTGTATAGCTCACTTGGGTTTAACGCAAAGCATTTTTTAAAGGCACGACTGAATGCCGATTCCGATTGGTAGCCTACGCGCTCGGCTACTTTAGCAATACGTTGCCCTTGTTGCAGTTCATCATAAGCCAACTGCATCCGCCACCAAGTAAAAAATTCGTTTACCGTGTGGCCACTGATGGCTTTAAAACGCTGTGAAAACTTGGTGCGTGACATAGAACAGGCTTTACCCAAAGCATCCAACGACCACGATTTTTCTGGCTGGCTTTTCATGAGCGACAGAGCAGGTTGCAAATCTTCCGTGGCAAAAAGTCGTAAAAACCCAGTTTGCTGAGGCGCGTGGGTTTGATGCTGTAACGCGTAAAAAAACAGCAGCTCGCTTAAGCGATTTAATACGTGACTATCGGCCTGTTTTTCGTCGAGCGTTGCATCTTTGCTAACCGTTTCGTGACGAATGAGAGTGAGCAACGGCTCAATCCAAGGGGCGTGCTCGCGCTTAATCACCATCACCGGCGGCAGGGTGTCCAGTAAGTGGTCAAAGCCCTTATGTTCAAATTCTAGTGTGCCGCATAACAAGGCCGTGCCTGGGCGCGCGTCATTGGGGGGATACATGGCTAACTCGCAAAGGGTTTGTTCAGAGCCACTCCAAGGCTGCATGTGATGAGGAATCTCGCGAGGAAAGATCACCAAGTCGCCTAATTCCAGTGCGTACTCCTTGTCATTGGGGACCTGCATTTGGCAGCGTCCCACCGTCACCATGTGAAAACAGGTTTTGCCCTGACTATGCTCGTGAATCAGCCAGTTCCCGCAAAACTGAGCATTGTTGTAAATATTGGCCGAAAGCCTAAATGTGCTGAGTAGATCGCTAAGCATAGTGTGATTGGTGTAGAGCTGTGGAGTTTCTAGTTTAAATACTTGGGTGTGAACGATAGAGCATGTTTTGTGAACTTTATGTTATTTATCGTACAAAGTGAACTGGATATTCTGAACGGGTCATATCAAGGCTTTATTTCAACGCCTTGCATTAACCCTGAAGACAAGGAGATCCCATGACACAGTTCAATCTATACGACGAAGCCTCTGCGCCGGCTACCACTCAGGCGACGTTGAGTAAAATTCGTGAAACCTACGGCATGATCCCAAACCTTTACGGGTATTTGGCCGAAAGCCCAGTGGCTTTGAACGCTTACCTGCACATCAATGAACAACTCATGAAGCACAGCTCATTATCCCCAGCACAGGTGCAGACGGCTTTGTTGGCTATTTCCGAGGTGAACCAATGTGAATTTTGCATTGCAGCCCACAGTTGGGTTGGCAGCAAAATGGCCGCCAATCCACAAACTGTGCAGGCCATTCGTGAAGGTGGCGAGATAGCAGACACACAAGATCGTGCCATGGTGCAGTTTGTTCGTGCACTGGTGAAAGATCGCGGCTTCGTTGCGGATGAGATCGTCGAACAGTTCTTGGCGGCGGGGTTCAGCAAAGAAAACCTATTTGATTTGCTGGTTTGTAATATGTTGAAGGCTCTTTCGAACTATGCAAATCATTTAACCGGAACGGAAGTCAACCCAGAAATGCAAGCGTTTGCTCGTTAAGCAAGTTTGCAAGGTGCTTTATAGCTCATCTAACTGATGTGAATTACAATACGGAAATTTATTTCGATCAGTTTATCTGTATGAGTTTTGAGTCCTTTTCTCTAGACCCCCGCCTGTTGCAAGCCTTAATCGAGCAAGGCTACGACACGGCCACGCCGATTCAAGCCGCAGCCATTGCGCCCATTCTTGACGGGCAAGATGTGCTG
>JBFHVZ010000134.1:0-11213 GCA_041589295.1 Pseudomonadales bacterium | reverse complement strand
TCATGGCCTTCTCGGGCATCCAGCTCTAGCGCACCGGATCGTCCCATGGAAATCGCACTCGGCGTCGTCCTGTTCAGCCTGATCGTGCTGACGCTGGTCTTCGTCATCCTCGGCGCACGCTCGCGCCTAGTGGCCAGCGGCCGGGTCGACATCGTCGTCAACGGCGAGCGCACGATCCAGTCCCCGGTGGGGTCCAAGCTGCTGGGCGCGCTGGCCGACGCCGAGCTGTTCGTCGCCTCGGCCTGCGGCGGCGGCGGCACCTGCGGCCAGTGCCGCGTCAAGGTGCTCGACGGCGGCGGCGCCATCCTGCCGACGGAGACGGCGATGATCACCAAGCGCGAGGCCGCGCTGGGTGACCGGCTGTCGTGCCAGGTCACGGTCAAGCAGCCGATGCGCGTCGAGGTGCCGGAGGCGGTTTTCGGGATCCGCAAGTGGACTTGCCGCGTGCGGTCGAATCGCAGCGTCGCGACCTACATCAAGGAACTGGTCCTCGACCTGCCCGTGGGCGAGGAGGTGCCGTTCCGTGCCGGCGGCTATATCCAGGTCGAGTGCCCACCGCACCACGTGGCCTTCAGCGACTTCGACATCGACGAACGCTTCCGTCCCGAGTGGGACCGCTGCGGCTTATGGGCCCTGAAGTCGACCGTGAGCGAGCCCGTCGTGCGCGCCTACTCGTTGGCCAACTGCCCGATGGAAAAGGGCATTCTGATGCTCAACGTGCGGATCGCGCTCGCCCCGCCCACGGCCCCGACCGAGGTCCCGCCTGGGGCGATGTCGTCCTACCTTTTCAGCTTGAAGCCCGGTGACGAGGTCGTCGTGTCCGGCCCCTTCGGCGAGTTCTTCGCCCGCGACACCGACAACGAGATGGTCTTCATCGGCGGGGGTGCCGGCATGGCGCCGATGCGCTCGCACATCCTCGACCTGCTCGAGCGGGTGCGGACCCGACGCAAGATGAGCTTTTGGTACGGCGCTCGCAGCCGGCAGGAGATGTTCTACGTCGAGGACTTCGATCGTCTGGCCGAGGCGCACGACAACTTCGAATGGCATGCGGCCCTTTCGGACCCGCAGGCCGGTGAACCGTGGCACGGGCCGACCGGGTTCATCCACAACGTGCTCTACGAGCGTTACCTCAAGAACCATCCGGCGCCGGAGGACTGCGAGTACTACCTGTGCGGCCCGCCGATGATGAACGCGGCGGTCATCCACATGCTGGAAGACCTGGGCGTCGAGCGGGAAAACATCCTGCTGGACGACTTCGGAGGATGAGGGACGCCATGTCCCGGGAGAAGGTCGACATGAACAGACGTCAAACCCTTGCGGCAACCCTGGCCGCTTCAGCACGCATCGCCCTGCCTATGGGCCTGTTCGCCCTGGCCGGCTGCCAGACACCGAACCGCGCAATCCGATTGTCCGGACCCACAATGGGGACCCGCTACCAGGTCAGCCTGGCGCAAGCGGTCGCGCCCGACGAGATGCCATCGCTGCGGGCCGGCATCGAGGCCGTCCTGGCCCGAGTGGACGCGCTGATGTCAACGTACCGGCCGGACTCGGAGGTCTCGCGCTTCAACGCGGCGCGAGCAGGCGCACCAGTGGCCGTTTCGGCCGAGACATCGGCCGTCGTCGACCACGCCCTGCGCGTCTGGTCGCTCACCAGTGGCGCGTTCGACAATAGCCGTTCCGCTGCTTAACAACGGCTAACGTACCGCGTCTTTTCGATGGGGCGCAGGCTCAACCGACACAGGCTGACCACAAGCACCGGGCCAGTACCCTTCTACCGATTCTTCGGCACACGCTGAACAGGCGTTGCCATAGGTTTTTTGCTCCCTTGGACATGGCGCGGTCACACACTGAACAACCACACTTGCGCAAACAGGGCGATATTCGCGGGTGCACATTTGAGCCCGAATCGACGGACAAACGACGTAGTTATCTGAGGCAACGTCAGGCTCCACAGCCTGCGTCTGACAACCGCTCATGCCCCATGTTATGACCAGCAGCAGTAGCACTTTTGTTAGCTTAAATGTTTGTTTCATATCGGCTCCTTTATTGAAGGCATAAAAAAACCCGAACAGGCAGATAAGCCAGTTCGGGTTTTTACAACTAATCAGACACTCTGACTAGCATGGCAACAAACTCAATTACAGTTTGTCAGCTTCTTCAGACAGGTACTTAGCCACGCCTTCTGGAGAAGCGTTCATGCCTTTGTCACCTTTGTTCCAACCGGCTGGACAAACTTCACCGTGTTCTTCGGTGAATTGCAGTGCTTCAACCAGACGCAGAACTTCGTCGAAGTTACGACCCAGTGGCAAGTCGTTGATGATTTGAGAACGTACAACACCTTGTTGGTCGATGATGAACACACCACGGAAAGCAACACCGCCAGCAGACTCAACGTCGTATGCTTTACAGATGTCGTGCGTGATGTCAGCAGCCAAAGTGTATTTAACTGGACCGATACCACCTTGATTTACAGGGGTGTTACGCCATGCGTTGTGAGTGAAGTGAGAGTCGATAGACACACCGATTACTTCAGTGTTCAGTGCTTTGAATTTTTCAACGCGGTGATCAACAGCGATCAACTCAGAAGGACATACGAAAGTGAAGTCCAGTGGGTAGAAGAAAACCACACCGTACTTGCCTTTGATGGCTTCAGACAAAGTGAAGTTCTCAACGATTTCACCGTTGCCCAATACCGCTGGCACGGAAAAATCAGGGGCTTTTTTACCTACTAAAACACTCATGGCTGGCTCCATATTTTTATGGTTAGAATTTGTTCAGCGTGCGGATAAATCCGACCGCTCAACCGAAAGCGCACTATCATACCTTGCCCATGGGGCATTTCATACCGTTGCAGGGTGTCTTAAACTGACAGAATGAGACGCAACGCAATTTGAGTGAGCTGTTACTTGTCATCACGTCGCCCCACCCATTCCGCTTCCTTCGCACTGATTGCATCCGTGCTGCTGCACGTGCTGATTTTTTTCGTGCTGAATTATTGGTTCGCGTGGTTCATGCCAGACTGGACAAGCCAAAGCAAAGGCCAAGCACAATTGGTTTTGATTGCTCCCAGCCCAGAACAAGAAACACCACAGACTGGCGAAGAAAAAAATCGCCCACAATTAAGAGAGAGTCAAAGTCTGGCCAAGCCCACACCAAAAAAATCAGCCACAGCCAAACAAGCCGCGCAAGAACAATCGATAGAAAGCAGCACCCTGCCCGCACCCGCCAGTGAAGCGCAAACCGCCAGCGTTAAACAAGTGACCGCCGCTCAAGGGGACAACGCCCCCATTGATACGCAAACCACAACCCAACAAACATTCAGCCCGTATGAACAAGCGGTGTTTAATCATTTGCTCAGTAAAATAGACAGCACGCCAGTGGGCGGACGCGCCACGTTGAAACTCACCATCATGCCCGCCGGTATCGCATTTGATATTAAGATACTGGCAGCCGATACAGCACGATACGGCGATTGGGTACGCAAGATGGCCCTTAGTGCAAACCCCTACCCCGCCTTCAAACCCACAGCGCACGAACCTGCCAACCGTGTAGTGGTTATTTCTGTCAATCACCAAACCATTGACTAAAAACGTCGCGCAAAAAAAATGGGAAGGCTTTCGCCTTCCCATTCTCGCTGGGCTTTCTATTAGAATATTAGAAAGTCAGACTAACGGCTGGATTACTCCGCAGGTACCGCTTCGTCGATGATTTTTTGCAGTTCACCAGACGCCGCCATCTCAGTCACGATGTCACAACCGCCGATCAACTCACCTTTCACCCACAATTGTGGGAAGGTCGGCCAGTTTGCGTATACAGGCAGGTTTTGACGGATTTCTGGGTTGGACAGCACGTCCACGTATGCGAAGCGCTTACCACATTCCATCAAGGCCTGAACGGTGCGAGCCGAAAAGCCACATTGAGGCTGGTTTGGGTTGCCCTTCATGTACAGCAGCACATCGTTAGATTCGATCTGGTCTTTGATGGTATCCATGATATCGGACATAAGAAGCTCTCACTCAATCAGGTTTAAAGGCGGCCATTTTACCCAATACCCAAGTAAAGCACTAGGGCATGTGGCGGGACGCGTCCCGCCCAGTTTTTCTGCTTAGTTGTTCTACTAAGTTAGAGACCACAACTGGCCACTTTGTCCGCGTCCAGCAAGTGTTCGTACTTGGCGTCGGTCAAAGACATTAAAAAGCAGACCAATGCATCCACATTCGCTTGATTGAGCGGGGTGTTGGAGCCAATGCGCGCTAGTTCATCGTGATTGATGTTGTCTGCCACTTCCGGTTCGCCCCAAGCCAGCCCAGTTTCTGGGTTCAGCGGGAAGCGTTCTTCTCCGCTGGCTGCCACACGGAATCGGGCATGTTCGTAAAACTTAATCACGGTTTCTAGCTGGTTGAAAATACCGTTATGCATATAAGGCGCTGTCACCGCTACGTTGCGTAACGTGGGCACTTTAAATTTGCCCTTTTCAGCGTTTTCTTGCACATGATCGAACAGCCCTAAATCGGCAGCCTGCGCACCGGCTAGATCTAAACTTTCACGTAGATCTTTTAACGCTTGGTTCGCAGGCACACCCAAGTTGTGGTACTCGAAGCTGGTAAAGGTCTCCACTTTTGATTTCAGCGGTTTTAACTGATGACATGCGGCGCAGTTTAAATCCGACGAGAAAAACAACGTCTTACCTGTGGCCGCTAACGAATCTTCGCTGTAGGTGTATTGCGCATCAAACGGGTAACTGTTCATCAGTTGAAGCGAGCGGTCATATTTAGAGTCAAACGGCGCAAAAACAGAAGACTGCTCAAACGCGGCAATGCTTTCTGCCATGGCTGCATAAGCAGCCGGACTCTCTGCTGCCGCATCATCAAAAATACTGCTGCCATACAACAGCTCAAACGAGGCCACGTAATCTGAGTTTTCCATAATGCGACCAACAACAGCCGCTTTGCTTTCCATACCCATTTCGATAGGGTTGGTTGGCGGGCCACCGGCCTGACCTTTTAGATCATCCTCACGACCATCCCAAAACTGTCCGCCCATATAGCCTTGGTAATGCTCAAAACCAGACACCACTCGATCACGGGAACCGGAAGAAAACATTGGGCTAAAGCTGGCGTAACCGGCCGTCGGTGCGTTACGTCCGCCTAACGAAACACCATCATCCCCTAATGACGCCGCAAAGGGTTTGTTTGGGTCAACCGAATCCAACGCCCGATTATCCGCAAGCCCATGCTCAAGCACGTGACAGGTCGCACAAGACTGAGTGCGCTGCTTGGAAAGATTCACGTCGGAATACAATGCCTCGCCCAAAGCGGCTTTTGATGTGAATTTAGGACTATTCGAGTTTGAGCTATTTCCACCGCAAGCCACTAACAAGTTGGCTGCCAAGCCGGCCGCGGCAACGACCACCCATTTTTTATTCATTTTATGTTCTCTCTATCAACAAACGGCTGTATTGCTAGCAACAGCCGTTTGAACAACTGCTTTATGGCGCGGGATTCTACTGCAAAGTCTCAAAAACTCAGCAATAAAGATGAGATTCATTTGCATACACTCTTATTATTGCCAATCATTCTCATTTACACTATGATCCACATCAACTGAATACACATAAGTATTGTATGGGCTTTAATTCGCCCGTTTTTGTTCCATTTTCTCTTCTCACCAAGGACCGAACCATGAAACTGATTAAGCTAGCCGCGTGCGTTGCCGCCGCTTCATTTTTAACTGCTTGCGGCAGTGACAGTGACTCCAGCTCAAACACCTCACGCATTCAAATGGACAAAGTCCAAAAAGTCCTAGATACCAACGCCGACATTGCTTACGCCGCTTATTCAGATTCCGTAGCAACCGCAAAAGCCCTGCAAACTGCGCTGCTAAAATTCCAAACCGAGCCGACTCAAGAAAACTTCACCGCTGCGAAAAAAGCATGGTTAGTAGCCCGTGAGCCTTATGGTCAAACCGAAGTTTACCGCTTCCGTAATTCGCCAATTGATTCCACCGACTACGCAAGCGAAGACGGCCCAGAAGGCGACATCAACGCATGGCCTTTAGGCGAAGCCCTGATTGATTACGTGCAAACAGGCGGTGATTTCGAAACCGATCAAATTGGTGTCACCGCCCACGAAATTGGTGACGACTTACCAGCATCCATCACTGTGAACAACGCCGACACCAACAACATCATTCAAACCGACTCCATCACCATTGATGCAGACTTGCTCGCAAAAACAGCAACGGCCGACGACGAACACGACGTAATTGCTGGCTACCACGCCATTGAATTCTTACTGTGGGGCCAAGACCTGAATGAAAACAACAGCATCACGAACGGCGCCGACCGCAATACAGCTGTAAACACTACTGAACAAGGTGGCAAACGCCCACTATCTGATTTCACCACTGACACCTACGCAGAACGTCGCCATAAATATTTAGAAGTTGCCGTTGCAAAACTCATTGCCGACCTAGAACAAGTTCAAGCAGGTTGGGAACCAGGCAACGACACCAACTACCGTGCTCAATTCACCAACATCAACAACGAAGCACAAGCTAAGCAAAAGCTAACGGAAATCCTAACCGGCATGGGTACTTTGTCAGAAGGTGAATTGGCTGGCGAGCGCATGAAAATTGCCTTGATTAACAACAGCCAAGAAGATGAGCATTCTTGTTTTTCTGACAACACCCACCGCGACATTTGGTTAAACGCTGAAGGCGTATCGAACAGCTTCTACGGCGAATACGCAGGTTACGACGCTAACCTAGACTCTGTAGACGACACTTTTACCAACAAAGTAGATGGCTACGGCATTTACGATTACATGCAAGACGTAGGTTTAGGCGACCTAGCTGACGATGTTAAAACTGCATTAACCGTAACAGCGTCTAAATACCAAGCCATCGACAGCAAAGCCCGCGATGCACAAAACCCACAACCGTTTGACGTATTGATTTACACCAAAGACGACTCGGTTAAACAAACCATTACAGCACTTAACACACAAGCCAACGCCATTCAGGTTATTGCCAACGAACTAGGCTTAGGCGACGTGGTTGATGATGAGGCGTCCGCCTGTGATACCTCCACTGCCGAAGCTGTCGAAGGCGAAGAATGTTAATTTGAGTTTAAAACTCAACTAACCGCCAGCCGATCCTTGTTTAAACAGGGGTCGGCTTTTCCGTATTTTGTCGGTCGTGTTTTTTTGCTGGCAAGGAGTCCCAATGAATTTCCGCATTGTCTATTCGCTGTTCGTTTCCACTGTATTTTCATTTGTATTGGCGTTTGGCTTAATCGGCTGTGAGCGTCACCAAGCTGCACCCGAATTTGATCAAAGCGAACTACTTCCCGGCGGCGCGACCACGGTTGCACGAGCCCCACGGGCCAGCTTCGAAAAACCCGCCAACAATTTACCGCTCGAACTAAAACCTGATTTTCATGCAGGTAAAGCACTGGCAAATCAGCCTTGGGTGAAAGCACCCACCATCACCAAAGCACGGGATGGCCTTGGCCCAATTTACAACGCGCGCACCTGCTTAATGTGTCATATCAATGGTGGCAAAGGGTTTATACCGGACGATGACACGCAAGCACTCACAGGCACACTGGTGCGCTTAAGCAAAACCGAAACCGACACACAAAAAGCCGATCCGAAAGCTGGTGTTATTCCCCACCCTGTTTACGGCGACCAAATTCAAAGCCAATCTATTTCGCTTGCGCATCAACTTAGACATTCACAACCCCAATTAAAACATGACGTCGCGCCTGAAGCTTACGTACACATCAACTGGATTTGGCAAACCTTCACTTACCCTGATGGAACTCAAATTCAATTACGCAAACCTGAGTTAGACTTTCGCTATTTGGGCTACGGCCCGCTTGATAAAGAAGGTGAAAGCCAAACCTTAATTGGTTTACGTGTAGCACCGGCCATTCACGGTATGGGACTATTGGAACTCATAAAACAATCTGATTTAACCGCACTCGCAGACGAACACGACGCCAACCAAGATGGCATAAGCGGGCGTTTAAATTGGGTATGGGATGCAGAAACGCAAAGCATGGCCTACGGCCGCTTTGGTTTAAAAGCCAACAAGGCTTCGTTAGCTCATACCGTTGCAGGCGCATTTACGAACGATGTGGGAATCACCAATCGATTGGTACCAGAACAACCTTGTAGCCAATTTCAAACAGCGTGTTTAAAAGGCCCTCACGGCAACGACGACAATGGTGTTGATATAAAAGGTCAACCTCAAGCACAGGTAGAACTGCCGGATCATTTGTTAACACTGGTCATTGATTTCAACCGCAACTTGGCACCGGTAGCCAGTCGCATGAAAGAAAATACGTTAAAAAGTAAAAATAATTCAGACAGCGAAGATGAACATCTTCACGGCCGCGAATTATTTTATAAAGTGGGCTGTCATTCGTGTCATAACCCAAGCTTTGTTACCGGCCAAAGTAATGCGTTTCCGCACTTGAGCCAGCAAACCATTTGGCCGTACACAGATTTACTATTGCACGACATGGGGCCTGAGCTCAGCGACAATCGCCCTGATTTTTTAGCAACAGGTGCCGAATGGCGAACGCCTCCACTTTGGGGTGTGGGTTTGCGCACCGAAGTCAACGGCAGTACCGCACTGCTACATGATGGACGCGCCAAAACCATTGAAGAAGCCATTCTTTGGCATGGTGGCGAAGCCAGCCAAGTTAAAAATGCCTTCATAAATTTAAGTAAAACTGAGCGAACGCAACTAATAAACTTTGTTAATACGCTGTGAGAAATTTGATGAATACGCTTTCAAGACGTCGTTTTATTCAGACCTTAGCCGCCGTTGGCATCACAGCGCCAGTGGCAACTTACTCGTTGATGCAGTTTGCCAAACACCCTGCAAGCAGCAATGAAATTTGGTTCAGCGCACAAGGCAGCGAAAGCAATCAATACGGTTTAGGGTTATTGCAAGGCGATCAAGTCAGTACAGCCGCCTCGACGTTTCGCGGTCATGGTTTGGCGCAAAACCCAAGCAACTTAAGCCAAGTCGTCATGTTTGCACGCCGTCCAGGCACCTTGGGATTGGTATACGATATTGAACGCGCGCAAGTCGTACACCAATTTCATAGCCCAGCAAACCATCACATGAATGGTCACGGATGTTTCAGCCAAGACGGACAATATTTATATTGCGCCGAGTCCGATTATAAAAATGGCCAAGGAGTCATTACGGTTCGCCAAACATCGGACTATGCTCTCGTCAGCCAGTTTGCCAGTCACGGCATTGGCCCCCATGAAATTGGTTTAATGCCAGGTGGCAAGACACTGGCCATTGCCAACGGCGGTTTACTAACTCATCCGGATACAGGTCGTGAAGTATTAAATGCCGACGCCATGCGCTCCACTTTAAGTTATGTAAACGTACAAAATGGCGAACTCGTAAACGAACTGACATTAACCGAACCTAAATCCAGTATTCGTCACTTAGACATCGCCGCCGACGGCACCGTGGCTCTTGCTATACAAGCACAACGATTTGCCATGAATCACCAAAAATTAGTTTCACTTGCCGCAGTACACAAAGTAGCAGACTCGCAACTCACCGAACTAACTGCAACAGATCCTTTAATAGAAAAACTGGAAGATTACATGGGCAGTGTGCGTATTTGCGCGAAGAGCCGTATTGCCGCGTTTACCAGCCCCCGTGGAAACATGGCTATGTTTTGGAATTTAACCACTAATCAACTGGCGGGATATCATGTATTCCACGATGTCTGTGGCTTAACGCTGACGGCAGATCAGTCGCACTTTGTGCTGTCAAATTCATCGGGGAAAATTCGTTTAGTCTCCACCACCACATTACAAGAATCAGAACACCTTCGTCAGGCTCACAGCACGACGAACTGGGATAACCACATGATTACCGTACAACGTGCTTGAGAATTCAGATATGAAATTATTAAAAGCCATTAGCATCTATCCTATCTTTTTTGCGACCTCAACTTTGCTACAAGGTTGTTTAAATACTTCTGACTCGTCTTCGTCGAATATCAAAACCGAATTTGATGTCGCCATTCAGCAAGCGGTGGACTACAGCATCATCGCAGCGGTCGACAACTTCGATGCCCAAACCGAAACGTTAAACACACAAGCCGCAACATTTTGTAGTAATGGCAATACCACAGCGAACACACTCACGGAATTGCAAACTCAATGGAAAACTGTGCAAGACGCTTGGTATCAACTGCAACCGTTTAATTTCGGCCCATTAACTCACGACGATGTGTATTGGTACATTGACTCATTTAGAGGTAACGATGGCCGTAACTTTACCGAAACCGTACGCACCTTTGTAAAAACACAAGTAAATAGCACAAATGAAATTACCGCAAACACGGTTTCGTCAGCTTCAAGCACCAGCGGCTTGCTGCCGTTAGAAATTCTGTTGTTTGAAACGTTAAAAGATGCATCAGACGCAACCTCACAACTGGTTGCCGACATCGCAGCCGAATATGTTAGCGCCCCGCGCAAATGCCAGTTGCTAACAACTTACACAGCGGAATTAAATCGTCTTAGTGGTATTGTGGCCAGCGGCTGGAAAACCAATTACCGAGATACAGGAAAAGGCTACCGCGATTTATTGTTAAACGAAGAGTTAGAAAAGAACTTTGCGGCGTTTGATACAGACGGCAGTGGCGCACCTGTTGCTGAGGTGCTGATTACAGCACTACATGATTATTTTGACTATTTAGCAAACCCGAATCGCCCGTTGACTACGTCCATGGGGCAGTTATCAAATTCCATCTGGCCAGCCATCGACACATCCGTAACCAGTTTTGAAACCTTTATGACGGGCACCAGTAACACAACCACGAGTCTGTTTAATCAAATGGAAAAAAACGGAGCCGCGGCGGATGTGGCCATCGTACAAGCCAACATCGCAACACTTAAAGCCACATTGGCAGAAAAAAATACCACTGATATGCGTGCTGCGGCGGCCACACTGGATGGCAACCTAGAGCACGAAATCCCAGACGCGCTGGACGCGAGTCTGGGCTTATCATTTAACGACGGTGATTGATTGCTACTGACTAAATCACTTAATGATTTTGCAAAAGCAATTATTTGTTTTTGCCACGTTTCTTAATGGCTTTCGCCATAGCCACCGCCACCCGGTGTTTGCACATCAAAACAATCACCGGGTTGCATTTCCACCTGCGC
>JBFHVZ010000133.1:0-11220 GCA_041589295.1 Pseudomonadales bacterium | reverse complement strand
CCCATGTGAGAGTAGGTCATCGTCAAGCTTCTAATTAAAATCCCAGTAGAGCACTCTGCTGGGATTTTTCCGTTTTGGGGTCCGTAAAAAATTTATCGAAGTCAAAAGCTTCGATGAACAGGCTGGGGTTTTAATTAGAACCTCGATTATCTTCTGCCCCGTCCTGTCATGTGGCAAGCGATGTTCCGCAGGAACCAGCTTGAGGCGCCGAAGGCGTGACAAAGTCATTTTGAGCGCAGCTCAAAACCTAATGTAGGTCATCGTCAAGCTTCTAACACCAAAATCCCCAATCGTTAGTTCGGTTGGGGATTTTTTTTTGCGTAAATAAAAGGCAAAGAGACTCGAAACACTAAAGCTTAAATCCGATTGGGGAATTTTGTATTAGAACCTCGAAGAACACTGTCCACTACAACGGGCAGCCTTGGACCCATTGTAGGTCATCGTTAATCCAAGCTTGGAATCGGCAATCGCGAGGCTTCCTCAATTGTCAGGCTAAAGCCTGACCTACAAGAAAACGAACCAATGCTGCTCTAAAGAATCGACAACCTTCCTAAGTCGCGAGTCTTTCTCAATCGTCAGACTAAAGTCTGACCTACATGTAAACGGTGATCCAGCTGGCATTTATTTATGCCAGCGAAATCCGTCATCAAAACTCAAAATCCAAAGAATCTCCCTAAACATCCCCAAACCCATTTAGTACGTTATAAAACCCTTCAATCTGTGACGTCTGCTTCCCTTTCTGGCTGATGGCCCATGTGCGGCTGTCGGCTATTTTTTTTGGCAGTGCATGTTGTGCTAGATCGTCCACGAACGGATAGAGCGCTAAGACATTTTCTGGCACAACGCCCACTCCCATTCCAGCCGCCACGCAATTTAATAATCCATGATAAGACTGAATTTCGATGACTTTGTGTTGCACGGTTTGTGTGCCTAGCCATTGTAAAAAGCGTGCGCGATACGCGCATAAAGGGTTAAACGCGAGCAAGCTTGCTGCTGGTTGTATGTCACTCGGACGTTTTATGGGACGGTGGCTGGTGGCACTGACTAAGGTGAGTTTTTCGGAAAAAACTGGCACGCTGTGAAGTCGGGCGGTGGGGCGGATGTCAGCTACTAAGGCGATGTCTAATTCACCGGCTTCTATCTGATCGACCAGCATTCCTGTTGGACCTGTGGCAATTTGTAGCTGTGTTTTGGGGTGTTGTTGATGAAATGTTTTTAACACTGGGCTCAACCGACTGGCCGCCACGGCTTCCATGGCTCCCACTTTTAGCTGTCCTGCTTCTGTATGGTTGTTGATTTTTTCTCTGGCCTCATGGGCCATGGCCAACATAGATTTGGCGTAATGGGTTAATTGGTGGCCCGCAGACGAAAGCGTTAAACGGTTTCGCTCTCGCACAAAAAGATCTTGTCCTAAATCGGATTCAAGTTTTTTGATGCGGGCGGTGATGTTAGAAGGTACACGATGTAGCTGCTCGGCAGCCCGGTTGACACCGCCTTGTTCGACCACAGCGAGAAATACTTTTAAGTCAGACAATTCCATATTATTCCTCACTCACTTAAATGCTATCTGTGTTTAACACACCGTTATTCCATTTACGCCAATAGTATTTGTATCTTATGTTCATAAATAAAGAATAGGTTGTTCTTTATTATTCATTATTAAAGAATGTTGGTTAAGCGTATAGTTCACCCTAAATTATCGCAACGTGACCTTGAGTTTTGTCTCCATGTCAGAAACGGTTATTCGTGTTCAGCAGGGCGAACGTCCTAGTGATGCAATAAAAGGCTATTGCTTTGCAGTATGCGCTGTATTGATTTGGTCTGGATTTATCTTGGTGTCCCGTGCCGGTGGGCTATCTGCATTAAATGCCTATGACATCATCGCTATCCGTTATGGCACCGCGTCTTTGCTATTGCTGCCTTTTGTTGCTCGGTTGGGTATTCGCTGGAGTGACTACCGTTTATGGGTTAGCAGTTGTATCGGTGCACTATGCTATGCATTGCTTACGTTTAATGGTTTTCAATCGGTTGCTGCGTCCCATGCGGCGATATTGTTGCCGGGTTTGATTCCTGTATTTGTAGGATTAAGTGCTTGGGGTTTGTTAAATGAACGTTTGAACAATAAACGCCAAACCTATGCAAAGCGCCTTAGCTTGTTGTTACTCACCTCGTCTGCGTTTGTACTGTTATTTGCAACAGACTCCAGTACGGTCAGTTCGACTACGGGCATGTTATGTATTGCGGGTGGCGCTTTGTGCTGGGCTGTCTATTCCGTGTTGGTGAAACGCTGGCAAATAACCGCGTGGCAAGCGGTGGGCAGTTTAGCCTTAATGACATCCTTAATTTATTTGCCGCTGTATTTTCTATTTTTACCCAAGGCGGTGTCACAGGCGTCTATTGAACAACTGTTAACGCAAGCGTTTTATCAGGGGTTTATGGCCACCATTTTACAAATGTGGCTGTACGTGCGGGCAATTCAATTAATCGGTGCGCAAACCATGGGCTCAATGATGGCACTGGTACCCTTGCTTGCGGGCAGTGCCGCACTGGTGGTATTTAACGAACCGTTTACTTGGTCGCTCGGCTTGGCGTTTGTCTTAGTGTGTGTTGGCTTAGCGGTTCATCAACGTAGTTTGCGCATAAACGGAAACTAATCAGAAGGAGAAAACCTATGCCGTACGTTAATATCAAAGTAACACGTGAGGGCGTGACTCAAGAACAAAAACAAGCTTTGATTCAAGGTGCGACGCAGTTGCTAGTCGATGTGTTGAATAAAAATCCACAGACGACAGTGGTAGTGATTGACGAGGTGGAAACGGATAATTGGGGTGTTGCAGGGGAAAGTATTACCGTCCGTCGACAACGGGGTGAATGACAGCTTTTAGCTGGTCGTTGGAAGAAAAAGGCGCTGTGTTCTACTGCGCCTTTTTTGTATCTCTTTTATTTTAAGCACCAATCAATGACTGCCCGCAGACGCGCAACACTTGGCCGTTAAGTGCAACTGCGCCCGGTTGAGCAAATAAGGCAACGCCTTCTGCGACGTCTTGTGGTTTTCCACCTTGAGATAGCGAATTCATGCGTCGGCCCATTTCTCGTGTCATGAATGGAATTTGATCAGTCATTTGGGTTTCGATAAAACCCGGTGCAATGGCATTGATAGTTTTACCTGTGCCTTGCCACAATTTCGCTTGTTCACGCACGTAACCGGCCACGCCAGATTTAGATGCGCTGTAGTTCGTCTGCCCAACGTTGCCCGCCAAACCGCTGATCGAACTAATGCAAATGACCCGTGCGTCGTGACTCAAACTGTGGTTGTTTTCTAGCGCTTGTGTAATGCGCATGGGGGCAGTCAGGTTAATGTTTAACGTCATGTCCCAAAAGTGTTCGGGCATTTTAGCGAGGGTTTTGTCACGGGTAACACCGGCATTGTGTACGACGATATCCAAGTTGCGACCTGCCAAGGCATTTTCAATATCCGCAACTACTTGCTCGCTGGTAATGTCCGTGGCCACCGCAATGCCGTTTAGCGGTGCTAGCGTTTGTTCCAGTTGTGCTTTTGCTGGCGGAATATCTAAACCAATAACTGTGGCACCGTCACGAGCTAAAACTTGTGCGATGGCCGCACCAATGCCTTGTGCTGCGCCGGTGACCAAAGCGAGCTTGCCTTTTAACGGTTGCTGCCAAGGTTGGTTTTCGAGAGTTGGGTGCGTGCTTTGTAACCACAGTGGCTGCCCGCTGATGTAGGCTGCACGATTGGACAGCATAAACATCAGCGGCACGCATAACTCAGCAGCCGGTTCACCCGCGCAGTAGATTAGGTTTGCGGTAATGCCTTTACGACCAACTTCTTTTGCCAGTGAGCGAGTAAAACCGTTTAGTGCTGTCATGACACTGGCTTGTTCTACTGTTTGAGCTTGTTCTGGGTTTAAGCCAAGAATCACCACATGGGCCGAAGGCGCGAGGCTGGATAATGCCTGCTGAAAAAATACGCGCAATTCGCTTAGGTCGCTGACGGTACGAAACTCGCTGGCGTCCACTAATAAGCTGTTGTAGCGATTATTTGCTTGAACCACTTCTGTATCGACGTCACATAGCTGTAATACATGGGCTAACGCGGGACTGGCCGCTTTATGTAGCCCTAGGGTGCCGTTGATCCAAGCGGAACCTTCGCTGTAGCGTTGCAGTTCTGGGGCGGGCTTCATACCAACCGCTGACAGCACGCTTTGGCCTACTTTGGAGTAAAACAGTCGCTCAAGCATTTGGCTCATGTTGGGTCCTTATGGTTCTTATTTTGGGCATAGAACAAGTCAAAGCTCGGCATTCTAATGGATTATCCGTCATAGAAAAATTGGAGATTATGCTGGATTCGTTCACCTAATCAGCCACACTTATCTTAAAGAATCTAAAGCGAGTGAAGTGTATGGCGTGGCTTTACTTAGTACTGGCAGGTCTAGGTGAAATCGTGTGGGCAATCGCGTTAAAGCAAAGTGCCTCGTTTACTCGGCTGTGGCCCAGTGTCATCACCGTGATCGCATTAGCGGCAAGTTTCTACTTGCTGACATTGGCTTTTAGACACATTCCCACTGGCGTGGCCTATGCAATATGGACTGGCATTGGCGCGGTGGGGGTGGCACTAGTGAGTTTCGTATGGATGGGCGAAGCATTAACCCCCATGCGCTGGGCTAGCATTGGCTTAATTGTGGTTGGCATGGTGGGGCTAAAACTAGGTGGACCGTGAAGCTAAGCAGCCCGTAAAACTTAGCGGGCTAGTTAGGCGTGCGGGGTAAGTCTAGCGTCGGACAAAAGGTAAGGGGGCCTTATGTTGCAATTTGCAGGTTATAAACAGTGGCACATTCCGCTAAGTGCTGGCTCGTTGAAAGTTGCGGATGCATTGGCGAGCCTAAAGCAATTGGGCGCGCCGCAGGAAGACATCCCGCTAATCGTTAAACTGCTTGAAAATCCCGACTATAAAATCCCTGGTTTTACCTTATTTCATGGTGCGGTGGACCTACATACCCACGATTATATCCACATCTTATTAGGGCGCGGTTTAATGCCGAAAGATGAGGCATTTACCATCGGCTTTACGATGGGGTCCACTAATGAAGTGACAGCATTGGAAGAAGAATTATTTTGCGCCATTAACAAATATTTTTACCCCAAGGTGTACCGCTTTGGAGATGAGGAAATTGCCATCTTTAAAGACGCGGTACGATTGGGGAAAATTTCAAACTGTCGACGACTTGACCAAGTTGCTTATGCTCAATTCGATCAAGGCAGCATCGCCGAGATGCGACAATCTCTGGGTGTGGAAGAGGATTTATTGAAGGCCTATTTTAAGATCGAACAGGCCCGCTATGAACACGCACTGGAAAGCCAGCGCTTACTGTCTAGCCTATAGGCCTCGCAATGCGATTAAAAAATATAGCGCCACGATAGCAACAAATTGATCGCGCACAACCATAGAATCACCAACCAGGTTACAACCGTCCCCCAGTAGCGCCCGCCATGGGCCTTTCCTTTCGAAGCGCTAAACCCCCAAGCGTGGGCTAAGCGGCCAATTAAAAGCGCAACGCCTGCAATATGCAGCACATTTGAATGAGCGCCATTTAGCTCCGCTATGGCCAGTAACAACAAAGTAATGGGAATGTATTCGGTGGCGTTTGCATGAATACGCCCCGCAATCATTAGGTCGTCATGTTGTTGATGACCTAAACCTGCCTTGTGGCGCACGCGCTGTCTAACCACCTGGTAAGCGAGAATTAGCATCAATATGGCCAGTAGAGCGGTATAAAACGCAGAAATCGGCAGAAATGGCATGGCTCGTCCTCAAATAAAGACGGCACAGTAAAAGCTACTGTCTGAGCTGTCAATCATGACCTTGGGTGCCAGTGAACTGGCGCTCATCGGTGGGGAAATCGCGGCTTATGGACTATAAATAAGCTTGGGGCATTTTGCTTTGTTGGGGGTTAATGGATGCTGGATTGGACCTCGGGCGGTATTTTAGTTCGATTAATGCTGGTAATGGCGGTGTTGCTGTACTTTGCCTTTCAACAAAACCGTTGGAAGCACATCGGCGCATTGCGTGGTTATTACCTGTTTTTAATTGCACTGACCCTGCTGGCGGTTTCGCAAACCCTTGAACTCTATCAAAGCTTGACCCGCGATCTTACTTGGGTGGCTTGGCAAGAAAGCGTTTTAATCCTGTCGTTTGTGGTTTTTCTTGTGTTCGTCGTACTCACCGCCGTGGACGGTGACCGCCTGTTGGATAAGCAAAGCAAAACCCGCGAGCGTGAACGTTGGCTGATAAAAGTGTACGAGCACGTGCCTGCGGCTGTGGCCGTGTTAGTCGATGGAAAACTGGAGTACACCAACAAAAGCTTTCGCCAATTGCAAAAGCGCTTCGACAAAAATAATCCGTTTGAGCATGTGCCCTATATTCACAAAGGTCATCAAGAAGTCACACTGCGGGAGAACAAAAACAAAACCTATAGCTATTGGCTGGCGCAATACCCCATAGCCGAAAACAATGGCACGATTTTGATCATTACCGATATTACTGAGATAAAAGAACAAAGCACTTTTATTCACAACATAGCGCACAAACTAGGGGAAAAGGACTCCAGCATTCTGGATGTGATCATGGACACACTGGCGTCCTACCTGCCCGGTAGTTGCATTTACGTAGCCAGCTACGAAGAAGAAACCACCAGTGTGCAATACATTGCCTATCGCGGAAAACAAGAAAACCTAAACATCGAACGCTACTATGATGTTGCAGCGTCACCTTTTAAAAAGGCCAATAAATGGTATTGGTTCGAAGGAGCTGATTTGAATGCATTGCGGAATGATTTTTTTGTACAGCGTTTTCATCCGGAACGTTTAGGTGGTGTAAAGCTATGCGGTCATGATGGCAAAGTTGTCGGGCTGATTATTATCGTTCAAGAAAAGCGCCGACATATTGATCGCATTATACTGGATTTTCTTTCAATCTTTTCGCATCGTGTACGTGCCGAACTAGAATTCCTACGGTATCAACAGCTGATACAAGACAGCGAAGAACGCTATAAAGCGTTTATCTCCCGTAGTAGAGAAGCCATAGCCCACTTAGACTTACAACCCGTCATTGATATTAACCTTCCATTAGAAGAACAATGGGACCGACTTTACGAAAACAGTGTTTTGAAAGAATCCAACTTGGCGTTTGATTTATTGTTTGAAGTTAAAGACCGAGAAAATATACAGTCCTTGCTAGATGTCAAAAGCTTAAAACACGTTATTCGTTACGCATTAGAAAGTGGCTACGGCACCGAAACTTTAGACGTAGCCCATGAAGGCAAAGACGGCGAACTAAAATGGCTGTCTTGTACGGTTATGGCATCCATTGAAGATGGTTATCTATCACGCTTATGGTTAATAATTCGGGATGTCACCGAAAGCCGCACTCACATTCAACATTTAGAACACCAAGCACAACACGATAATCTGACGGGTTTGCCCAATCGAATAGCACTGCGTAACCAAGTGGACGAAAAAATCGAACAGGCATCGCAATTTGGTTTTCGTATGGCGCTATTACTAATTGACTTAGACCGCTTTAAAGAAATTAATGATGCGTTAGGCCACCACTATGGCGATGTGCTGTTGAAAAAAATTGCACCACGTATAAAGCCGCTGCTGACACAATATCGAGCTTTTTTAGCACGCTTAGGGGGGGATGAATTTGCGGTGTTGATGCCGTCGTTGCAAAACAGTAAAGAAGCGGAAGTTCTCGCCAACGACATTATGCAACAATTGCGTGAGCCATTTGATTTAGGCCAGTTAAACGTCGAAATAGCAGGCAGTGTGGGGATTTCGTTTTATCCGGAACATGGCAAGGACACCAGTACACTATTGCGTTGTGCTGACGTGGCCATGTACAAAGCGAAAGGCACTGGCGGTAACGTACTGCTCTACAACCAAGAGTTGGACGAACACAACCCAAGGCGTCTAGCGGTAATGACGGCTCTGCGCCAAGCCATTCGCGAAGATCAATTATTTTTAATGTTTCAGCCGAAAGTGGATTTATCCGCACAGCGTATTGGCGGGGTAGAGGCATTAATTCGCTGGCAGCATCCCGAACACGGTTTGATGTCACCCGCTGAATTTATCCCCCTTGCTGAAGTGACCGATTTAATCGTGCCCATTACCGAGTGGGTGATCGAACGTGCGGTCGCACAAATTGCCCAATGGAAGAAGCAAGGTGTTGAACTCACTGTGGCAGTAAATGTGTCTACTCGAAATCTGATGGATGATCATTTTTTAGTGCACATATCAAACTGTTTAGAACGCCACAATGTGGCTGCACACTTGTTAGAAATTGAAATTACCGAAAGCGCGCTAATGGTTGACCCTGAGCGAGCCTTGGATATTTTACGTGGGTTGAGTGCGCTGGGAATCACCCTTGCCGTGGATGATTTTGGCACGGGCTATTCTTCGTTAGCCTATTTAAAACAGCTGCCAATTAATTGTTTGAAAATCGACATTACGTTTGTGCGGCATATGCTGAAAAACCAGCAGGATGAAATTATTGTTAATTCTATTGTGAATCTTGCCCACAACTTGGAATTAACCGTGGTCGCAGAAGGCGTCGAAGATGCAGAAACGCTTAAGCATCTAACCATGATGGGATGTGATCACGCTCAAGGGTTTTATATGAGCGCCCCTATTGAAGCGGGTTACGTATTGAAGTTTATAAATGGCTGGAACGAAAAATACAGTCAGTAAACACAGAACAAGTACGTGTTAAAAAAAACGGGCAGCGCCTTTGCAGGTTCTGCCCGTTTTTTGTGTCATCTGTTAATTAAAACAGAATTACTTTTGGTGATAAGACACAGCCGTTTCGACTTCGTCTTTAGAGCCCAGTACAACTGGTACACGTTGGTGAATCAGTTCAGGTTGAACATCCAAAATGGCTTGTGTTGTGGTGCTGGACAAACCACCTGCCTGTTCAACCAGCATAGACATTGGGTTGCCTTCGTACATTAAACGCAGCTTGCCTGGTTTGTTTGGCTCACGGCTGTCCCATGGGTACATGAAAATACCACCACGGGTCAGAATACGATGAACTTCGGCCACCATGGCTGCCACCCAGCGCATGTTGTAACGCTTACCTAATGGACCTTCTTCACCTTGAATTAAGTCTGCTACGTAGTTTTGAATGGGCTCTGCCCAAAAACGCTGGTTAGACATGTTGATGGCAAATTCTTTGGTTTGCGTTGGAATCTGCACGTTTTCACTGGTGAGAATAAATTCGCCGGTTTCAGGGCTCAGGGTAAACATGTGCGTGCCCTTACCTGTGGTGATCACCAGCAAGGTGCTTGGGCCGTACAACACATAGCCCGCGGCTAATTGTTTGCGACCGGCTTGCAGGTAGGTGGCTTCTTCGGCCGGGTTACCGCCGTTGGCTGCAAGAACCGAGAAGATGGTGCCCACGGTCACGTTGATATCAATGTTGGATGAACCATCCAGTGGGTCGAAAATCACCAAGTATTCGCCATCTGCGTTAGCGGCCACTGGATCGTCTTCTTCTTCGGACGCAATACCCGCAACATTTGGGTTTTGTGCCAGCACGTTTTTCAGTAAATCGTTAGAGATCACGTCCAGCTTTTTCTGGGTTTCGCCTTGTACGTTTTCTTGTCCGGCGCAGCCCAAGATATCGCCCATGGCACCCTGACGCAGCAGGAAGGCAATATCTTTAGAAGCAAATAATACAGATTCGATGGTTTGGATCAGGGTTTCGGCGGTGCCATCTGCGGTCAGACGTTGGCGAATGGTCTGCATGTGGGATTCCGGTTCACTCAAACAGGGTTAGAAAAATTTGGCGGCTATTCTACACAAATCCGCCGTAAAAGGGTGAGTTTGGCTGAGTGATTCACAAATTAAGACAGTGAAGGGGACTGGTTTAGCTTTTGTAACCATTCTTCCACTCGCGCAGGGCGGCAAATACCTCGGCTGGCTGAGCCAATACTTGTCCTGTGTGATGGTTCACGGCGCGGATAATGTCCGGTTGATCCCAACGCACAAAGGGGTTGGTGGCGCGCTCAATAGCCACATGAGTGGGCAGGGTCGGCTCACCTTGATCGCGTAGCGCTTGGCAATCTTCTTGGCGGGCGATGAGCTGTAAGTTGTTGGGTTCCACATGCAAGGCAAAGTCGATGTTGGCCAGCGTGTATTCGTGGGTTGGGTAAATGCGCGTATTAGCGGGCAGGGCCATCAGCCAAGCGAGACTGGCTTGGAATTGCTCGGGCGAGCCTTCGAACATGTAGCCGCAACCACAGGCAAACAGGCAGTCGCCGCTGAATACATGACCTTGACCTAATTCATCCACCACATGGTAAGCCACGAGATCCAGTGTGTGGCCGGGCAGATGCTTTACCTGCCAGTTCAGACCCGCCAGTTGGAACTGGTCGCCGTCATGGACATCCACATCGCGCTGCACCACTTTTTCATGCACTGGGCCGTAAAGCACCGCCTCAGGAAACGCCGCTTTTAACTCCGGAATACCCGTGACGTGATCCCAATGCTTGTGGGTAATCAAAATGGCATCGGGCTTGAGTTGGTGTTGGTTCAAATACGCGATGACAGGTTGCGCCTCGCCCGGGTCCACCACAATGCACTGCTGATTGTGCTCGATGATCCAAACATAATTGTCTTCGATAATGGGGATCGGCGTGGCTTTAAATGTGGAACTGTACATATCGCAACCAAAGATAATGCTTTTGAAGAGACTTTCGGCATTGTAGCAGGATGCGCTCGCCGCTGGCGGCTTAAAATAACCCCTTGAATTAGATTGGGTTTTTACGGACAATGCGCGTCCTGTTCATCTCTGAGCAGATTTGGGCGCAGCGAACGCAGCCGCCCGACGTTATGGTGGCCTCCGGTCCCCCCGCAATGATAGATTGTGAACCCCGCCAGGCCCGGAAGGGAGCAACGGTAGCAATGGACTCATGTGCCGGGGTGTGGCTGGAGGTCCCTCCAAACAGCCTTCCCTAAGTTATTTTCTTCTCGCCGACTTATGTCACTGGCTGAGTCACATCGACTTTCGTCGGAACCAACCTTGCTATATCATCGGGTGCAATTTTTCTCTTAAATCAGGGTGTTAGGGCGACCTAGCGAGCAAACGCATGAGTTATCAGGTACTGGCGCGTAAATGGCGTCCGCAATTCTTCAAGGACATGG
>JBFHVZ010000132.1:0-11338 GCA_041589295.1 Pseudomonadales bacterium | reverse complement strand
GTACTGGACGAAGCCATTGTTGATGGTCTGTTCAAAGAAGTTGAAGCCAACGAAGGCTACGAGCTGACCGTAGACTTAGAAAACCAAGTCATTGTTAAACCCAACGGCGACACCATTCCATTTGAAGTGGATGCCTTCCGTAAACACTGTTTATTGAACGGTTTGGATGACATTGGTTTGACCCTGCAAGATGCTGATGATATTCGCGCGTATGAAGCGAAACGTCGTCAAAACAGTCCGTGGTTGTTTGATCAAGTTAAATAATAGTCGGGCGTCCGACGTCTGACGTCCGACGCTCTGCCAGTTGAACAGAAGTTGTTGCTTGAATGAATATTCAGGCTCGCAGAGAAAGTGAACATGACTAAAAAAATTCTAGTTCTGCCAGGTGATGGCATTGGTCCAGAAATCGTAACCGAAGCGGTTAACGTATTGGAAACCGTTAAAACCAAATTCAATTTAGATATCGAATTGGATAATGGTTTGGTGGGTGGTGCGGCTTATGACGTGCACGGCACACCATTGCCAGACGAAACCATGGAAAAAGCAAAAGCATCCGATGCGATTTTGTTGGGTGCGGTAGGTGGTCCTAAGTGGGACAACCTAGAAAACCGTGAACTGCGTCCTGAAAAAGGTCTGCTAGGTTTACGTTCAGGTTTGGAATTGTTCGGCAACTTGCGTCCTGCCATTTTGTACCCTCAGTTGGCGGATGCGTCTTCCCTAAAACCTGAAATCGTTTCTGGTTTGGATATTCTGATCGTACGTGAACTGACCGGTGGTATTTACTTTGGTAAACCACGCGGTATTCGCACGTTAGAAAACGGTGAGCGTGAAGGCTACAACACCTATGTTTATAACGAATCTGAGATTCGTCGTATTGCAAAAGTGGCTTTCGAAAGCGCGCAAAAACGTAACAAAAAATTGTGCAGCGTAGACAAGGCCAACGTACTTGAAGTAACCGTATTGTGGCGTGAGATCATGGAGCAAGAAGCGAAAAACTACCCAGACGTAGAGCTTTCTCACATGTATGTAGACAACGCGGCCATGCAATTGGTGCGCGCGCCAAAACAATTTGACGTTATGGTAACCGGTAATATGTTCGGTGACATTCTGTCCGATGCAGCGGCTATGTTGACGGGTTCAATCGGTATGTTGCCGTCTGCGTCTTTGGATAAAGACAATAAAGGTATGTACGAGCCATGTCATGGTAGCGCGCCTGATATTGCAGGGCAGGGTATTGCTAACCCATTGGCGACGATTTTGTCTGCGGCCATGATGTTGCGTTACAGCTTGAATGAAGTAGCAGCGGCAGATGCCATTGAAGAAGCTGTGAGCAAAGTATTGGATCAAGGTCTGCGTACTGCGGATATTTTCTCTGCGGGTATGACTAAAGTTTCTACTGCAGAGATGGGTGCGGCCGTCGTAGACGCTTTGGCTTAAGAGGTAATTGAAATGAGTTTAAATGTAGGTTTAGTCGGCTGGCGTGGCATGGTTGGTTCGGTATTAATGAACCGCATGGAAGAAGAAAAGGATTTTGATTTAATCAATCCTGTGTTCTTCACCACGTCACAAAAAGGCCAGCAAGCTCCAGCCTTTGGTGGTAAAGATAACGGCACGTTAGAAGATGCATTCGACATCGAAGCATTAAAAAAACTGGATGCCATCATTACCTGTCAAGGTGGTGACTACACCAAAGAAGTGTATCCAAAACTGCGCGAAGCCGGTTGGAATGGTTACTGGATTGACGCCGCATCTTCGTTGCGCATGAAAGACGATGCCATCATCGTGTTGGATCCAGTCAATATGAACGTCATTAAAGACGGTTTGGCTTCGGGTATCAAAACCTATGTAGGCGGTAACTGTACCGTTAGTTTGATGCTATTGGCGTTGGGCGGTCTATTCGAAAAAGATTTGGTGGAGTGGATTTCCCCAATGACGTACCAAGCGGCTTCCGGTGCAGGTGCAAAACACATGCGCGAACTGATCTCACAAATGGGGGCAGTACGCGATAACGTGAAGGATCTGTTAGATGATCCTGCGTCAGCTATTTTGGAAATCGACCAAAGCACAGCGGAATTCATTCGCAGTGATGACTATCCGAAAGACCAGTTTGGTGTGCCGTTGGCGGGCAGTTTGATTCCTTACATCGACTCTCAGTTGGAGTCGGGCCAAAGCCGTGAAGAGTGGAAGGCTCAAGTAGAAACCAACA
The DNA here is from genome assembly GCA_041589295.1 of Pseudomonadales bacterium. Classification (GTDB taxonomy): domain Bacteria; phylum Pseudomonadota; class Gammaproteobacteria; order Pseudomonadales; family Oceanobacteraceae; genus Bermanella. The sequence continues at coordinate 9,132 of JBFHVZ010000132.1, read as the reverse complement.
AGATCTTAGGCACTACCGCTGCGCCGACCCCAATTGATGGTATTTGTGTGCGTGTGGGTGCCATGCGTTGTCACTCTCAAGCATTGACTATTAAGTTGAAGAAAGACCTGCCTGTGTCAGAAATCGAAAATATCTTGGCTGGCGCAAACGACTGGGTGAAAGTAATTCCAAATGATCGTCAGGCTACGATGGAAGAACTGACGCCAGCTAAAGTAACCGGTACGCTGAGCATTCCTGTGGGTCGTATTCGTAAGCTGGCTATGGGTCCAGAGTACATCTCTGCCTTTACCGTAGGTGATCAGCTACTGTGGGGTGCTGCAGAGCCGTTACGTCGTATGCTGCGTATCTTGTTGGCTAAATAAGCACCACAGACGCGTGCTTATCGTACCCAGCTACCCAAAGGCTTTCGCAACGAAGCTGGCGGGTAGCGGATTGATTGCGACAGGTTGGCTGAATAGTGAACAGTCGCACACTTCTCTTTCTTCTATTAAATGCATTTCCTTCACAAAAATTGTGTCCTGATTCAGAAAAATATCCTTGCAACTCACCAACCACCCCTTTCCAAGTCCTTATAAATATTGATAAAACCCTGTTTATACTTGATACTTAGCCGCTATTGGTTATAAACGAATCAGATTCTGATATCCCCGTTGGCCCGCTGACGGTAGAAGAACAATAAAGGATACATTGCTATGTTGCGCAAGCTCGCGATTGCAATTGCCGCGTCCGGGGCGATGAGTGCTGCTCAAGTCTATGCATTAGGTTTGGGTGAAATTGAATTAGACTCCGCCCTGAATCAGCCGCTCGACGCACGCATTAAATTAGTCAAAGCAAGTGAGCTTGAGAACTGGGAGATCAAGCCGTCGCTTGCCTCTGCCGGTGAGTTTGAGCAAGCCGGCGTAGAGCGCGTATTCTTTTTGAATGGCATGAAGTTCGAAGTAGAGCGCATTGGTAAAGATGTCTACATCAACTTATCTACGCAACAGCCAGTTGTAGAACCCTTCTTAAATTTCTTAGTGCAAGTGGACTGGCCAAATGGCCGTTTGTTGCGCGAATACACCTTATTGCTAGACCCTCCAGTTTTCAACGAAGCACAACCTGCAAAACCGGTTCAAGCACCAGCCCAAGTGAGTGAAGAGCCAGAACTTCCAGGGGTGGGTGTAGCAGAACCTGCACCAGCGCCAGCTATGCCTGTGGCACAAGAACCGACTTACGAGCCTGAGCCTGCACCAGTTGAAGTCGAAGAAGATATGACCGAGGCCGAGCCGGAAGCTCGCACCTACGCGGTTACGCCAAACGACACACTTTGGGAAATTGCCCTAGAGGTCCGACCAGACCGTGCGATTAGTCCACAACAAGTGATGTTGGCTATTCAAGACGAAAACCCAACGGCCTTTATTCGTGGCAACATCAACCGTTTGAAAAAGAACCAAGTTCTGCGAATTCCGACTGAAGAGCAAATGCGCAGCCGCAGTTTCCGTCAGTCAGTTGCTGAAGTGGCCATGCAAAATGACCAAATGGCGCAACGTAAAGCCCAGTTGGATGCAACACGTAAATCTCAAATTACCCAGCGTGATGATCAACTTCCAGAAGCGCAACTGAAATTGTTGACGGATGGCGAAGCGTCTACCGACGCAGATCGCAAAGCGGGTGGTCAGGTAAGCGACCGCACGGCGGGGGATCAGTCTAAGTTGGATCAAGAGCTTTCATTGGCGCTGGAAAACTTAGACAAAGCCAACCTAGAGAACCAAGAATTACGCGCTCGTCTTGACGCAATGGAAGAGCAATTGAATACGTTGCAGCGTCTGATTAACTTAAAAGATGAGCAAATGGTGGCCTTGCAGGCGGGCATGAGCGGCGTGACCACACCTGCAGCGGATATGACCGATAAGGTCGAGGGTGCAGCAAGCGAACCACTGAATGCAGCAGCGTCCGGTGAAGGTGCTGTGTCAGCAGATGCTCAGACAGTAGAAGAGACGAGCGAAGGCACGCCAGATTTAAATTTTGCCGAGCAGCAAACGGAAGCGCCGGTAGAGCAACCTGTAGCTGATGCTTCTACAACTGACGCCGAAAAAGCGGTGCCGCCAGCGAAGCCATTCCAGCCACTTCCAGCACCAGCGCCAAAAGGCCCAATGGATTTCGTCATGGAAAACCTGCCGCTGATCGCAGGTGGACTGGGTGCAATATTGGTGGCTCTGTTGGGTATCCGCGCGTTGCGTAACCGCAAGGCAGAAAACGACTCTGAAAAAGAAAGCGCATTCGTTAATGACACCATGCAAGATCTGGCTGATCACCCAATGGATGGCAATTCGGAATCACTGGATGATGATTTTGCCGACCTAGAACTGGGCGACGAGTTAGGTAGCGACATTGAACAAGACGGACTGGCTGAACTGGAAGGTGATGCATTTGAGATGGCATCAGATGCTGATTTACCTGATGCATTGGATGAACATCATGAAAGTTCAGACGTGTTGGGCGAAGCGGAAATGTATATCGCTTATGGTCGTCTTGATCGTGCCAGAGACCTGTTAGAGTCTACTTTAGCCAGCGAACCTTCCCGTATGGAATTACGCATGAAGTTGCTAGAGGTTCTATCTGAACAAGATGACGCGCCAAGTTTTGCAGAGCATTATTCAGAAGCAATGGCTCAAGTCGATGAAAGCCAGCAAGCAGAAGCGGATCGTTTGCGCGGTAACTTGACTAACGCTGACGCGGTAGGAAGTGCTGGTGAACTGGCCGATAGCGATTTGTCTGATGGCGAAGAACTCGATTTCAGCGAATTTGAGTCAGATAACTTAGGTCTAAGTGAAGAAGCGGCAGACGCTGATTTGTCTGATGGAAATCAAGACCTCGACTTTGATTTAGATGGTCTTGAGATGGACGCTGGTAATGGGGGCGATGAGTTAGCCGACGCATCGGACACCGAGTTCGAAAACAGCCTAGACTTTGAACTTAACCTTGACTCAGATTTAGACAACACAGATGAATTGGCGTCTGGTCTAGACGAAACACCGCTTGAACTAAATGAAGACGATGGTGATCTATCGTTGGATTTCGACATGGGCGATGACACAGTTGAGTTGGAAACTTCATCTGATTTAGACGGTGAATTAGAAAGCGATCTCGGTGATGATTTAAATTTAGAGTTGGACGATGAGCTGCCAACGCTTGCTGATAACGGAACGTTAGAAGGCGACGATTTTGCCGAGCTGTCATTAGAAGATGAAGAGTTGCCAACACTAGAGTCAGGTGATGAAGACTTATCTTTGACGCTTGATGGGGAGTTAGACTCCGAGCTAGAACTAGACGGAGACCTAGATAGCGAGCTGGAAAGCAGTTTCGCTGGTGACGAAGAACTTGATCTTGATTTGGGCTTTGAAGAAGAACTCGATGATGCAGATGAGTTGTCATTAGAAGGTGATGATGGTTTAGCTGAATTGGATGCACTCAGCGCAGAGCTTGGTGATGATGAAATTGAGCTGGACCTAGATGGTGACGGAGCTGACCAAGATCTCAGCTTGGCAGAGCTGGAAGCAGAGTTAGATAGCGACGTTGAGGTAGCATCTGAAGAGGTGCCCGAGTTGACTCTGGATGTCGAATTGGATGAAGAGCAGGGCGACGATCTTACTCTTGCCTCTGCCGATGTGGCCGTGCCGGAATTGACGCCAGAGCTGAGCTTGGATGATGAGCAACCTGTTGTTCAATCCGCGGTGGAGGCTGATCAGTTAGCTGCAACAGACGCACCTGCTACTGAAGCCGCAGGCGAAGAAGAGCTTAGCTTGGACGGTTTGGATGACGACTTGGACTTCTTGTCTGGAACCGATGAAAGCGAAACCAAGCTAGACCTAGCCCGAGCCTATATCGACATGGATGATAAAGATGGTGCCCGCGAAATTCTCAGCGAAGTACTTGAAGAAGGTAATGACGAGCAGCGTAAAGAAGCCACTAAGTTGATGGATAGTCTGTCTTAGGCTTCTCGTTGGAAGTTGCATAGGACCGATTCTAGGTCGGTCTTTAGATCTTCTTAAAATAAAACCCGATTGTGCCCAAAGCCAATCGGGTTTTTTGCTTAAAGGGGCTGGCTTAAAGGGATTGGCTTAAAGGGATTGGCTTAAAGGGATTGGCTTAAAGGGGCTGGTTTAGGCGCTGCTTTTACAGTGATTTTGGTTCGATGGGTTTTCCAGTAAAATGCCCGCCATTGAAAACGGTAGGTGCGCAGTGCAGCAGACAGAGCAAACATCGCAGCAAAAAGACGATCAACAGCAGGATCAACAAAATCAAACCGAGATTCCCGCACCTGTGCCGCAAACCACTCGTTGGGTGGCTGGTGTTGAGTACAATGGTGCGCGCTTTCACGGCTGGCAAAAACAAAAGCATCAGCCCGGTGTCAGTATTCAAGAAGCGCTAGAGCAGGCCATTGGTGTGGTGGCGAACCATGCCATTGATGTCGTGTGTGCCGGACGTACTGATGCGGGTGTGCATGGTTTTGCACAAGTCATTCACTTTGACACCACTGCCGAGCGACGTGAACGCAGTTGGTTGCTGGGGATTAACTCAAACTTGCCCGACGGTATTGCAGTGAATTGGGTGCAACCCATCACAGCCGACTTCCATGCACGCTTCAGTGCAACCGCAAGACGCTATCGTTATTTCATCATGAACAAGCCAGTAAAACCCGGTTTGATGCACGATCAGGTCACTTGGTGGCGACACGCGTTAAATGCTGAAGCCATGCATCAGGCTGCGCAAGCTCTGTTGGGTGAGCATGACTTTACCTCGTTTCGAGCCCGCGATTGTCAGGCCAATCACCCAAGGCGAACCCTTCATGAGATTAGCGTGATGCGAATAGGAGATTGGGTGGTACTTGAGGTTTGCGCCAATGCTTTTTTGTACCACATGGTGCGTAATATTGTCGGCGTGTTGCTGCCCATAGGGCAGGGTGAAAAACCCGTTTCTTGGGCCGCCGACGTACTGGCTGCACAAGACCGCAGTGCGGCTGGCATTACTGCTCCGGCAGAAGGCCTATACTTTGTGGATGTCCGTTATCCAGATTTTCCGCAGCTACCCATAGATGGCAGTGGTCCTCCGTTTTATCAGTTTTTATCTAAGTAGGTGCGCACTGCGTGCGTGAAATAAGCGTGATCCAATTACAGAAGCAAATGCGTACAAGAGTCAAAATATGCGGTTTAACGCGCCCTGAAGATGCGGCCGCGGTGGTCGCCGCGGGCGCGGATGCCATCGGTTTGGTGTTCTACGCGCCCAGTCCGCGCGCGGTGGATATTAAGCAAGCGCAAGCTGTGGTAGCGGCTGTGCCGGCCTTTGTCAGTGTGACAGCCCTGTTTGTGAACCCCAGTGTGAAAGAGGTGCAAGATGTTCTCGATGGCGTTAGAATCGACCTCATTCAATTCCACGGTGATGAAGACAGTGACTTCTGTAGTCAATTCAACCGCCCCTACATCAAAGCCATCCGTGTTCGGCAAGCGTCGGATGTGGTGGCGTCGTGCCTGCGCTTCCCAGACGCCCTGGGCATCCTGCTAGACAGCTACAAACCCGGTGTTCCCGGTGGAACAGGTGAGACTTTCGACTGGAATCTCATCGGCCAGGACCCACACTCCAAACCTATTATTCTTGCTGGTGGTTTAACCCCCGCCAATGTGGCTGATGCCATCACCCAAGTTCAACCGTTCGCGGTGGATGTCAGTGGTGGGGTCGAGGCTGCAAAAGGGGTAAAAGACCACGGCAAAGTGAACGACTTTTTAAGCGAGGTCTATCGTGTCAACCGAAACTAAATTGACCCCAGAAATGCTAAAAGCAGCCACTGAGCTGCCAACGAAAACAGGCCACTTTGGTCCTTATGGCGGGCGCTTCGTATCCGAAACCCTGATGGCAGCGTTGGACGATTTATCTGATCTGTATGAGCGTCTAAGCAAAGACCCTGCATTCCAAGAAGAATACGACCGTGATTTAGCCCACTACGTTGGCCGTCCATCACCTTTGTATTTTGCCGAGCGCCTGACCGAACAAGTGGGCGGTGCAAAAATTTATCTTAAGCGTGAAGATTTAAACCACACAGGTGCCCACAAGGTGAATAACACCATTGGTCAGGCACTGTTGGCCAAGTACACGGGTAAGCCAAATGTGATCGCCGAAACCGGTGCGGGTCAGCACGGTGTGGCAACTGCAACCGTGGCCGCTCGTCTAGGTTTAAAGTGCACAGTCTTCATGGGCAGTACCGACGTAGAACGTCAAAAGCTGAATGTGTATCGCATGCGCTTGCTGGGTGCTGAAGTGATTTCAGTGAAATCTGGCACGGCCACACTGAAAGACGCCATGAACGAAGCCATGCGTCACTGGGTAACGCACGTTGACGATACGTTCTACATCATCGGCACCGCAGCCGGTCCGCATCCGTATCCAAAGTTGGTGCGTGACTTCCAAGCCATCATCGGTCGTGAAACCAAGCGCCAATGTGTAACACAGGAAGGTCGACTGCCAGACGCAGTCGTCGCCTGTGTGGGTGGTGGTTCGAATGCCATTGGAATGTTCTACCCATTCATCGAAGACACGTCTGTTGAAATGTACGGCGTTGAAGCTGGTGGCCATGGTTTAGACGGTAATGATCACGCAGCGCCATTGTGTAAAGGTAAACCAGGCGTATTGCACGGCAACCGCACGTACCTGATGGAAGACGAAAACGGTCAAATCATGGGGACACACTCTGTGTCTGCTGGTTTGGACTATCCGGGTGTTGGCCCAGAGCATTCATATTTGAAAGACATTGGCCGCGTAAATTATGTTGCTGCTACCGATGACGAAGCCTTAGCCGCGTTCCACACCTTAACCGAAGTGGAAGGCATCATGCCTGCGTTAGAAAGTTCACATGCAGTGGCGTACGGCATGAAGAAAGCCGCAGAAATGGATAAAGACCAGATTCTGGTGATTAACCTTTCGGGTCGTGGTGATAAGGATATACATACGGTGGCAGCCTTAGACGGCATTGAGATCTAGTTCAAAGCTATCTGCGTCGTCAGAGCTTTGTTAAAAATTTTATCAAGATCCTCATTTGGTGAACCAAACTGCGGTCTTTCAAAAATTTTTGCCTCGCTCTGACTTCCTCGAAAAACGCTTTTAACAGCTTAAAATTTTGGAAATTTGTGGGAGGGCGCTCGCGCGCGAATTAGATTAAGACGCGCTGTGCTATCCAAAAGGATAAAAAATGAATCGAGTTGATCAAGTCTTTGCCGACTTAAAAGCAGCTGGAAAAAAGGCACTTGTGCCGTATATCACAGGCGGCGATCCTAAGCCGGGTGTCACTGTGGATTTAATGCACACGTTGGTGGAAAACGGTGCCGACATTATTGAGTTGGGTGTACCGTTTTCGGACCCAATGGCAGATGGTCCAACCATTCAATTGGCCTGTGAACGTGCCTTAGAACACAACACCAGTTTGCGTGACGTTTTGAATATGGTGAAAACCTTTCGCGAAAAAGACGCAAAAACGCCAGTTGTGTTGATGGGTTATTTAAATCCCATCGAAGTCATGGGTTACGAAACCTTTGCCGAAGAAGCCATTAATGTGGGTTTGGATGGTGTGCTTATTGTTGATATGCCACCAGAAGAAGCCGAAGGCATGGCGGAGATTTTAAAAGCCCGTGACTTGAAAGCGATTTTCTTACTGGCACCAACAACGCCCGATGCACGAGCGCAAAAAATCTGCGATGCAGGTACAGGCTATTTGTACTATGTGTCGGTGAAAGGTGTGACTGGTTCGGCTGCGTTGGATGTGGCAGACGTGGCGAAAAACCTCGACCGCATTCGTGCGAAAACGGATCTGCCCTTGGGTGTGGGTTTTGGCATTAAAGACGGCGAAACGGCGGCGGCCGTGGCTCAAGTGGCCGATGCGGTCATTGTGGGTAGTGCGCTGGTCAAATGCATTGAAAACAACCAGACTGATGTTAAAGCGATTCAAGCAGCACTGGCGGCGATTATGTCTGAGATGCGTGCGGCCATGGATGCCTAAGTAGCTGTTTAGCTACTTGATTTAACCCTAGTCGGTAAGCTGCTTGGCTGTGCAGGTGCTCAGATAAACCCTAATCGGTAAGCTGTTTGGCTCCACAGCACTTACACATCACTTAGGCGGTTATGGAGTTGTGATTGGGCAAATTGAAAGGAATGCCTGAGCGGAGCCAAGTCGCCTGCACAGCCTACCGTTTAGGATTTTGGCAAGCATTTAATTATGAGTTGGACACCGATAACTGAGCTAGAAATCTGGGATGTCATTAATGAATCCTATGAGAGGATGAGTCTTGAGCAAAGGCGGTTGTGGGAAGTAGTAAAAATACACCCTGTAAAGTGGAAGCAGGAGTCTTATGGAAATAAGGGCCTGGGCTTTTGGGTGGTGGCCGTTATTGGTAGCACCGTCATTTGGTTTAATGATATTGAAGATGGTTTTAATCGCTCTTCATTCAAGGAATTTGGTGTTATCGAAGAGTACTACTGCAATCAGGATAACCTTGAGTGGCAGTTACAAAACGTAATTAATCAATTGCGAGATGGTTATGACTCAGCAGGTCGGTATGAAGGACCTACACCAACCGCTTAATAAAGGCTTCCCGCGGGGCGTTTTTTTGAGACGACCCGGTTAATAGGTGATTTTCGGCTAAATGAGATTGGAGATCGTATGACGAGTTGGTTGGATAGGATTGTCCCTGCGCGCATTAAGTCCACGTCGTCGGAGCGAGCCACGCAAGTGCCGGAAGGGCTTTGGGTTAAGTGCCCCAAGTGCCAGGCCACGCTTTATCAACCCGATCTCGAACGAAAGCTGAATGTTTGCGAAAAGTGCGATCACCATCTTCGCATCAGTGCACGTCGTCGTTTGAATCTCATGCTCGATGTGGAACCAAGGGAAGAACTATTCGCCACGGTCGAACCAGTCGATAAACTCAAATTTCGCGACACCAAAAAATACAAAGATCGCCTCGCCACGGAACAAAAGAAAACCCAAGAAAAAGACGCCATGGTGGTGTATCGCGGCAATATGGATGGTTTGCCAGTAATCGCCTGTGCATTCGAGTTTAATTTTATGGGCGGTTCCATGGGGCAGGTGGTTGGCGAAAAATTTGTTCTCGC
>JBFHVZ010000131.1:0-11427 GCA_041589295.1 Pseudomonadales bacterium | reverse complement strand
GCTCGGTGAAGTAACGGCTTTCGATGCGACACGCGGTATCAAAGTCCACTTGTGCGCCTTCCACGGCAGCGGCCATGATTTTTTCCGGCGCTGGATAACAGCCTTTGGTTTTCTGTTTAAGAATGGATGGCATGATCGCCAGCTTGGGTGCCAACTTCGGATTCGTCGGCGTGCCGCCTGGAATCTTGTAACCTTTAACGTCAAACGGTTGTTGCGATTTTGGATTGGCTTTAATCCAAGCTTTGGCTTTTGCCATCATGTCGTCGGCGTCTGTGGCTAATTCGTGAATTAAGCCGGCTTGTAATGCACGCTCTGGATTCAGCTGCTTGCCTTCAAGCAATAATGGCAATGCCGCTTCTAACCCCAACAAACGGGTCATGCGCGCTACGCCACCGCCACCCGGTAGCAAGCCTAATGTCACTTCAGGCAGACCGACTTTGATCTTGCGATCATTAATGGCAATACGATGATGACAGGCTAGGGCAATTTCAAAGCCGCCGCCTAACGCGGCACCGTTAATGGCTGCAACAATGGGTTTGCCCAAGGTTTCTAACTTACGCATGGGTGCTTTTAGCGATTCCACCATATTAAAAAACTCGGTGGCTTGCTCCGGCTGTACCGTAATTAACTCTTTTAAATCACCGCCCGCAAAAAAGGTTTTCTTGGCCGATGTCACAATGATACCGCTGATGCTATTGCTGTCTTCGGCTAACAGGGCTTCAATTTTTTCTGCCGTGGCTAAGAACGCTTCACGAAAATCCGCATTCATGGTGTTGGCACTTTGGCCCGGCATATCAATCGTCAGTGTGACGATGCCATCACTATCTTTTTCAAATCTTATTGCTTCAGTCATGTTTATTCCTTTAAGTAAAAGCTATCTACGTTGCTAATACTGCGTTAAAAATTAAATTTAACTCGTTACATAGCAGGCTATGCGCCTCGCTAAATTTAATTTTTGCCTTGTCTTAGCCGCCTCGATTACGCTTTTACTATCTAAATGGTATTAGTTTTTTTACTTAACTCTTATTAGATTCTTTCTATTATTGTGGCAATCCCCATCCCGCCACCAACGCAAAGAGTGGCTAGACCATAACGCTTTTGCTGGCGTTCCAACTCATCCAACAGCGTGCCTAAAATCATCGCACCTGTGGCACCCAGTGGGTGGCCCATGGCGATGGCACCGCCGTTTACGTTTACTTTCTCGTCGGGTACGTTGAGTTCGCGCTGGAAGCGCATCACCACAGAAGCAAAGGCTTCGTTTACTTCGTACAAATCAATGTCGTCAGCGGTAAGACCGGCTTTTTCCAGCGCTTTTTTCGCTGCCGGAGCTGGGCCAGTGAGCATGATGGTGGGGTCAGTGGACGTCAGTGCCACGCTGACTACGCGCGCACGGGGCTTCATGCCCAATTCTTTACCGATTTTTTCGTTACCGATTAACACCAAGGCGGCACCATCGACGATGCCAGAACTGTTACCAGCGTGATGTACGTGGTTAATGGTTTCTACCGCTGGGTATTTTAATTTGGCGGTATCATCAAAGCCCATTTGGCCCATCATTTGGAAAGAAGGGTTTAGTTTGCCTAAACCCTCTACGGTTGTTTCTGGACGGATGAATTCGTCTTTTTCTATGATCACCACGCCACTGTTGTCTTTAACGGGAATGATGGATTTATCGAAACGGCCTTCGGCTTGGGCGGCAGCGGCTTTTTGTTGCGAGCGCACGGCAAAGCTGTCTACGTCTGCGCGACTAAAGCCTTCTAGTGTGGCGATTAAATCTGCGCCGACGCCTTGTGGTACGAAACCAGTATGGAAGTTGGTGGCAGGGTCCATGGCCCACGCGCCGCCGTCACTGCCCATGGGAATGCGCGACATGGATTCCACGCCGCCCGCGACCACTAGGTCTTCCCAGCCGGAGGCTACTTTCATGGCGGCCATGTTGACGGCCTCAAGGCCAGATGCACAAAAACGGTTGATCTGTACGCCTGCGACTTTTTCGTCCCAGTCGGCGGCCAGCGCGGCGGTTTTTGCAATGTCGGCACCTTGGTCGCCCACGGGCGTGACACAACCCAATACCACGTCTTCGACCTTGCTGGTGTCCAGCTTGTTGCGCTCCACTAAGGCTTTCATTAGCCCAACCACTAGCGCAACGGGTTTGACTTCATGCAGGGAACCGTCTGCCTTGCCTTTGCCACGGGGCGTACGAATGGCGTCGTAAATAAATGCGCCTGCGCCGATGGACTTGTCTGTCTGCGTACTCATATGGGGATACCTAATTTTATTTTTGTGATGTAACCCAATCAGGGTAACGCTGAGGCTTTTCTCACACCAATGGCCGTTTCAGCCTTTAACGCTGGCGAATGCGGTCACTGGTTGATAAATACGTGGAACAGTTCGTTTAAAAAGACCGCAAATGTCACAGTTTTGCCGCTGAACATGCATTACCATGGCCGCGTTTACAGGCTTATCTAAAGGATTGTTTTATGTTGCGTACGTCTCTAAAAACACTGGTACTGACCGTAGCCGCCTCGACACTGGCTGCTTGTGGCTCTGGCTCTGACAGTGGTGACTCCACGCCCAAGGTAACTGGTCAGTTGTCCACTGATAGCATCGAATCTGCTGCCGAAGTTGGTACCGTGGCGGTATCCGGTGTAAGCGCGGGAAATGCTAGCCAAGAGGGCTTGGGCTACGCTTTCTCGACCTATGCTGAAGACGAAAGTGATTACGAAGAAGGCATTGAACAGCGCCGTTTACGTGCTCAGTTTTCTGACTCTGTGGCCTGTGGTCAGAGTGGTGAAATTCGATTCTCGGGCTCAGAAGAGTCCGTTAGCATGACGTTCTTGCAATGTGTGAATCCGGATGGCTCCTACGTGAGTGGCAGCATGCAGGCGCAGATTTCAGAAAGCGGTGAAAGCGGCATTCGTATGTCAGCAAGCTATAACGATTTTACGATAACTGAAGCGAGTGGCGACTCTGTTTATATCAACGGCGATTTTCGATACACAATCGCTAACTTTCTTTCTGGTGAAATGTCCATTGCATCGAATCGTTTTGAGTCGCGCGTAACAGAGAATGGCGAAACCGAAAGCATAGTGTTGGCTAACTACTCCTACAATGTCGTGAGTAGTTCAGCGTCAGGGATTGAATCTAACTACGACTTTTACATCACTACAGCCGAGGGTACGTACCATGTTTGGAGCGAAGGTAATTTGACGAAGAACAGCAATAACCAAGGCTTGGTCGGTACGGTGAAAATCGAAGGCGTTAACGCCATTCTGACGGCAACGTTGACCAGTGATAATCAATCTGCCACAGCTAATCTGAGCTTGGATATTGATAAAGACGGCACGGCAGACCTGACTGGCGAAATGACCCAAGCCGAGTTTTTTGATGAGCCGTTGGCCAATGCGGAAGAGCCACTACTGAGATAGTTTTGGTACTGAGATAGTTTTGGTTTGGCGGTCGCTTCGGTGCCACTCGGGTATCGAAGCAACTCGTCACAACGTCTTACGCTCGTCCATCCAAGCCAGCATCACTTGCCCCACCAAATCACTGTCTGTGGTTTCAGTCAGTGAGTTCATCGCTTGCTCAAAGCGGTCATGCCCCATACAGCCCGCGCGACGGCCTAACAAACGACGGGTATAAACCGCATCAAATTCAGGGTGCCCCTGAAAGGTCAGCACTTGATTATCTACGGTGTAACTGGCGATGGGGCAAAACTCATCACCCAGTAACGCTGTTGCGCCATTAGGCAATTTAACGACCTGATCTTGATGGCTATAAATGAGTTTTACTTGATCGGGCAGGGCACTAGAAAACTTAGGGTTTAAACGCGGCAAACTACGCACACCGACACCCCAGCCTTTTTCACTCTTTATAACTTTGCCACCCAGCGCTTGCGCGATAATTTGATGACCAAAGCATACGCCCAATAAACGCGCGCCTGCGCGGTACGCTTGTTGAATCCACTGCTGTAATTCATGAATCCACTGTGCGTCCTCGTAGGCACCAAATTTCGAGCCGGTGATTAAATACAGGGCGTCACGCTGCGGTGTGGGCAATCTATGCTCGATAGCACTGTAATAGCGAGCATGAAAGGCAGGTAAGTGAGATTCGGAACTTAAACGAGTGAAGTAGCGATCAAACATGGTGCCGTAGGACACATAGTCGCTGCGTAGGTCTTCGTATAACACGTCACATTCGATTAAATTTAAAACCACGGCGTTTCCTCTCAAGCCAGTTCGGGCGATTGGCATTGCTGACCACATACTTTATATTGGCCCAACTTTGAAATCCACGCTCCTTTCACCATGCTAGACACAAGTCTAAAAAGCGAAAGGGAGCCCACACAGGACGTTTATATGCTGGATATGTTGGCCAAGTTTCTCAAAATCCTCAATTCGGATGCAGCACCCGGGCAAATCGCACTTGCATTCGCCTTTGCATTAATTGTGGGATTAACGCCGTTTTTTAGTTTTCACAATCTTATCGTGTTGTTTTTTGTGCTGGTGTTGCGTGTAAACCTATCGGCCTTCTTTTTAGCCAGTGCGTTCTTCACATTAATTGCCTACTTGGTAGACCCGTTCTCGGTCATGATCGGCGAATACCTATTAATGATGCCTGAGCTGCAAACCTTCTGGACCGATCTATACCAAAGCGAGCTGGCCCGCGTCAGTCAGTTTAATCACACCTTAATGCTGGGCAGTGTGGTCATTGCGTTAGCCGCGTTTATTCCTGTGTTATTGCTGTCACGTAAATTGGTCATGGTTTACCGCATTCAGTTCATGGCGTGGTTTGAAAAATTGCGTGTCGTGCAGTGGGTGAAAGCCAGCCGTTTTTACAAAATCTATGAAGCTTTGGCCGAAGAATAAGGAGCGCAGTATGAAACAATGGATTCGTTGGCCCGGTTTAATTGGCTTTATCGTTGTTGCAGGGTTATTGGTGGCAGGTTGGTTGTTTGCTGCTGGCCCGTTAATGAAAATGGCGTTAGAAAGTGCAGGCAGCAAAGCGGTCGGTGCCAAAGTTGATATCGCCTCGGTAGATTTAACCTTAAACCCAGTGGGTGTGGTTATTCAGGGCGTGCAAGTGGCGGATGCCAAAAGCCCCATGACAAACGTCGTCAGTATAGAGCGAGCCGTGGCTGACGTTGCATTTGTGCCGCTGTTATTAGGTAAGGGCATAGTCGAAGAACTTTCGTTGAGTGGTGTTGCCTTTGGCACAGCACGTTCTACTTCTGGTGCTTTACCGGTAGAAGCGCCAAGCGAAGAAGTGGCAGAAGAAAAAGCCGCAGCGCAGGCATCGGCAGATGAAACACAAGAGGTTGCATCGAAAAAAGCCGAAGCCGAAAGCAGCGCCTTAGACAACATGGCGCAAGCCCTGCCGAGTACAGATGAAGTGCTAGCCCGCGAACCGCTGAAAACCGTAGAACACGGTAAAGCCTTCAAGCAAAGCTATCAAACCCATCGCGCAGAAATTGATCAAGCCATTGCCAACGTGCCGAATGCGCAAGCGCTTAAACAATACGAAACTCGCCTGAACGCCATCATTAATGGACGCTTTGAATCTATTGAAGATTTCAAACAACGCAAAAAAGAATTTGATGAACTGAATAAACAATTTAAGCAAGATAAAGCCGCTGTGGCGGCGGCTAAAAAAGCGATTTCGGTTGGTAAAAAAGAATTAAACGAAAAGTGGAAGCTACTAAAGGATGCGCCTGAATCTGACTACGAGCAACTTAAAGGCAAGTACAGTTTGGACAACCAAGGGATCGCCAATTTAAGTGGACTATTGTTCGGCGGTGAAAGCGCACAATACGCACTGCAAGCGCTGGAAATTTACGAAAAAATTGCACCGCTGTTAGCGTCTGATGAAACGGCTGAAGAAGAACTCGCCGAAGAAGATAAAGACCCAGCAGTACATGGCCGTTACGTACACTTTAAAACAGATCGTCCATTGCCAAATCTATGGATCAAAAAAGTGGCCTTCACGTCAACCATGGATCAAGGTGATATTGCCGTTTCGGTAAACAATATTACAGATCAGCAAGACGTGATTGCTAAGCCCACAACCTTGGTTATTCGCAGCGCGTCGTTCGGCGCAGCGCAAAATATTTTGCTTAACGGCGTGATGGATCGCCGTCAAAAACAGGCGGTAGATCGTTTTGATTTACAAGTGGACAATTACCGAGTGAAAAAAATGGACCTAGGCATGGCCGGTTTAAAACTGGATAGCAGCCAAGTGGCCATTAACGCAAAGGGTAGCATCACAGATGGCCAGCTTAGCCTTGATGGCCGCGCCCAATTTACCCAAGCGAAGTTCAGTACTAAAGATCGCACCCTTGTTGCGAAAGAGTTGAACAATGCCCTGACTAAAATCCCAAGCTTTGATTTGAATGCCGATGCCAATGGCCCGCTGCGCTCTCCTAAGGTTGGTTTTAATTCCGACTTAGATGAAAAGCTACAAGCCATTTTTAATCAAGTGATTAAAGACAAGCAAAAAGCCTTCGAGAAAGAACTCAAAGCCAAATTGAAAGAACAAATGCTGGCCTATGCAGGGGATTACCAAGGCTTGTTAAAAGAACTGGGTGTAGCCGACGGTGATATGAGTAAGCTTGATAAAAAAATTACCGAGCTAAGCCGTAAAAAAATGGCCAGCTTCGAAGATCAGAAAAAACGCGAGGCTCAAGAAGCCGCGAAAAAGAAAGAAGCGGAATTAAAACGCAAACAAAAAGAAAAAGAAGAAGAACTTAAACGTCAGCAGAAAGAAAAGCAAAAAGAGCTAGAAAAACAGGCCAAAGACAAACTTAAAAACTTGTTCTAAAGCCCGTTTAACTCACATATAGCTGCCAGCAATACGCTGGTGGCTATTCCTACCGCCTTACGGCCGCCACCTGAACACTGTTCGCATCATCACTCACAAACATGTCTCCCTCTTGAATGGTAATGTTCAGCGTCATGGTTTTATTGACCATTGCAGACAAGGCATCCATATCCTCTGATGTTAGGTTGACCACACTTAGGTTATCAAAGCGTGTGAGCTTGCTCTGGGTTTGTTGCCACCAAACGTCTGAGCTATTGCCGCCGTAGTTGTAAATAATCACCTGCTTGGCTTTGCCACAGGCTTGTCGAATACGCTTTTCATCTGGATTGCCCAAATCAATCCACAGCTCGATCTCGCCGGATAGGCTCTTTTGCCAAAGGTCGGGTTCGTCTTGGGTGGAAAGGCCCTTGGTAAAGCTCAGCTGCTCATGGGCGTTTAAGGCAAAGGCCAACACCCGCACCATCATGCGCAGGTCGCTCTCTGAGGGATGGCGAGCGATGGTTAGGCTGTGGTTGTCGTAGTAGTGGCGATCCATATCAGAAATCGCCAAGTCAGCTTTGAAAATGGTTGCTTTTAGGGCCATAAACTGGGGCGCCTCTGAATAATACACTAGAGCCTATTCTGTATTATCCAGAGGTGCCCTAGTGTTTAGCGGGGTTACAAATTGTAGGCAGTATATCGCAAGCAAAGGCGCTAAAATACGCTTCAAATATAGCTAATTGTAGGAGCGCAGCCCTCTGCGCGATTCATCGCCCACGGGGTGGGCTCCTACAGAGTGATGAGAGAACAATTTATGCCCATAGCCAGCGCCTGCCATATTTTAGTAAAAGACAAAGCCCTTGCCGAAGAGCTGAAACAGCGCCTTGCCAAAGGTGAAGATTTCGCCAAGTTGGCAAAAAAATATTCCACCTGTCCGTCGAAGAAAAACGGCGGTAATTTAGGTGAGTTCCACAAAGGCGATATGGTGAAAGCCTTTGACGACGTGGTTTTTAAACGCCCAATTCTTAAAATACATGGGCCCATCAAAACGCAGTTTGGTTTTCATCTGATTAAAACCCTTTATCGGAGTTAGGCTGGCGTCCTCGCAGGCGTATTAATTGGAGCAAATATGCTGGATTTATTAAACGAATGGCGTGGCCAGATTCATTTGCTGTTGCATGTGTTAGTGCCGCTTATGGTCGCGCTAATTTTTTTTCGT
Source organism: Pseudomonadales bacterium (assembly GCA_041589295.1). Taxonomy (GTDB): domain Bacteria; phylum Pseudomonadota; class Gammaproteobacteria; order Pseudomonadales; family Oceanobacteraceae; genus Bermanella. The sequence goes on along the minus strand of JBFHVZ010000131.1, from coordinate 3,413 downwards.
CATGGCGGAGGTCGTAGTGGAGGTCATAGTGAAAAGTGCAGCGGAAATAAACGCGTAAGCGAGGAATATGAGGCAAGGCAAAAAATTTCGAAGGTGCGCAGTTTACATGCAGTAAATGAGCAACCTAAGAAATTTTTTAACGCAGTATCATCAACGCAGGTAGCGTTTACCATTATGATGGTGACTATGATCGTGGATATCGACCACTTACTAGCCACGCCGATTTACCAAGCCGATCGTTGTAGCATTGGTTTTCACCCACTGCATACCGAATGGCCCATTTTAATTTATGCTGTCCTGTGCGCGTTTCCTAAGACGCGGTTGATTGGATTGGGCTTGATGATTCACATGCTGCTGGATGCAGGCGATTGCATGTGGATGCGTGGTACTTGGGCTATCGATTTGTTCTAACAGGTGACACGGTTGTACAGACAATAATGAACAAAGGAAATGCAAGATGAATAAATGGCTTTTAATCGGCTTGATTGTTTTAGGTGGCTATCAAGGTTGGGATTATTACCTAAAACGTGATCGTATTCAGAGCGAATACATATCTAACGACTGGTACTCAGGCGCGCGCGGATACCAACAAGCGCTGGTCGAAAGCGAACGGACGGGTGCACCGGTATTAGTGTATTTCTATGCAGACTGGTGCCGTTTTTGTAAAAAGTTGGATCGTGAGTATTTCGATCAAGCGGAATTTTCGACCCACTTGCTACCTGTGATTAAAGTGCGTGTAAATCCAGAACGTTCGCAAGCCAATCGTGAATTGGCTGTTCAATATCAGGTGCCAGGGTATCCGCTATTGTTTGCCAAATATCTTCAGGTTTCTGCGCCGCAATACATTCGTACTGAATATACCGAGCAAGGGTTTAATGTCACTGTCGGTCAATCTGCTGTGCTTATGAAGGGCGAGGATTTGTATCAAGCCATCAACTATGCCGCTCCAGACCCGTTACGTAATTGGGTTGCACAGTGGTTGTAATGTCCGAGAAAGTATTAATTAGCGCTTGCCTGTTGGGTGATCCTGTTCGCTACGATGGCCAAGCAAAACCGCTGGATCATCCGTTCATTCAGCGCTTACAAGCAGAAGGTCGTTTGATTTCTGTGTGTCCAGAAATGGCAGGTGGTTTACCGACGCCGCGCCCACCGGCCGAGATGCAAATGCAAGCAAATGGTCAGCGTTTAATTCAAACCGCGAGCGGTGATGACGTGACCGCAGAATTTGAAAAGGGCGCGCAACACGCTCTGGCTTTGTGTCGTCAGCATCATATTCGCGTTGCAATCTTAATGGCGCGCAGCCCGTCGTGCGGCAGTGGTCGAATTTATGATGGCAGTTTTAGCGGCAAGTTAATTAACGGCGACGGTGTCACTGCCGCGCTGTTAAAACAGCACGGCGTGAAGGTCTTTTCTCAAGAAGAGTTGGATAGGCTGACTAGCGAATTCGTCTTACCCTAAACGAACGGCCTTTCATTTTGCCTTCGCTGATTTTTTGCAGCGCCAGCTTAGCCGCCTGTTTGTGTACGGCCACATAAGCGCAGTTATCAAACACGCTGATTTTTCCCACTTCGGCAAATTCGACCGCTTGTTGACCTTTGGCTGTGCTGGTCAGCGCGCCCACGATATCGCCGGGTCTTAGTTTTTGTTTTTTGCCGCCGTCAATTTGCAGCGTCACCATGTCGGGACGACGTGGTGGTTTGTTTAATACGCTGTCGCGCGGCAGTGGGTGGGCGGTGACTTCGATGCCTAGGTATTCTTCCAGCTGAGCAATTTTGTGGTCTTCGCTGCTGGTGTACAGGGTGCAAGCCAACCCGGAATTACCACCGCGTCCGGTACGACCAATGCGGTGTACATGCACTTCGCTGTCGCGGGTTAGGTGGTAGTTTATAACCAAGTCTAAATCCTGCACATCCAAACCGCGCGCGGCCACGTCTGTGGCCACCAATACGGATGCGCTTTTGTTGGCAAAACGCACCAGAATTTGATCGCGCGCTTTTTGCTCTAGGTCGCCGTGCAGAGCCACCGAGCTAAAGCCCATGGTGTTCAATTGGTCGGAAACTTCCTGACTTTCTTTTTTGGTGTTGCAGAAAACCACCGCGCTGCTGGGGTTGTGTTCTAGTAATAGCTTTTGCGTAGCCGTTAGTCGCTCGTCTTTTTCTACTAGGTAAAAGCGTTGGTCGATGGTCAAGGTATCGTGGGTGCTTTCTACCTTCACCATCACAGGCGACTGCATGATGCGCTGGGCAATGGCTTCTATCTGTTGTGGATAAGTGGCGCTGAATAACAGCGTCTGACGGGCTTTTGGGGTTTGCGCCAAAATGGCATCGATGGCGTCCTGAAAGCCCATTTCTAACATGCGGTCTGCTTCGTCCAACACTAGAGTGGTGAGGCTGCCCAGTTGCAGCGTGCCTTTGCGTACGTGCTCTTCGATGCGTCCGGGGGTGCCCACGATAATGTGCGCGCCGTGTTCCAAAGAGCCTATTTGCGGGCCAAAGGGCATGCCGCCGCACAGGGTCAGTACCTTGATGTTATGGATGGCGCGGGCCAGTTTGCGAATCTCTTTGGCCACTTGGTCGGCTAGCTCGCGGGTCGGGCACAGCACAAGGGCTTGCACGCGGAACTGGCTGACGTCCAACTTGTTCAGCAGGCCAAGGCCGAAGGCCGCGGTTTTGCCCGAGCCGGTTTTGCCCTGGCCGATGACATCTTTGCCGTCCAAAACCGCCGGTAGGCTCTGCGCTTGAATGGCGGTCATGTGCTCATAGCCCAAAGACTCAAGGTTTTGCAGCAGTTCTGGGTGCAAGTCTAGGGTGTTGAAGGCGCTGTTTTGTGGCGAATTACTCAAGGTGGCCTCGGTACGGCAGGGTGTAAAAGGCGGATTTTATCAGGGTTTGGGGATTGCGTATGTTGTGGGCATATAAAGCGCCCCCCACAACTGTCATTCAATATCTATTTTCTGTAAAATCCGCCGATTATTTTTTAGTCCCACTTCGTCGGAGCCCAGCCTTGGAAATCCAACCAATTCTGAACCTCATCAAAGACCTGCAAACCCGCACCAACACCCTTAGGGGGTATCTTTGACTACGATACAAAAGCCGAGCGCTTAGTCGAAGTCGAACGTGAATTAGGGGAGCCTGCGGTCTGGAACGAACCCGAGCGTGCCCAAGCCCTAGGTAAAGAGCGCAGTGCGCTGGAAGCCGTGGTTAAAACCATCGAGACCATGGACTCTGGTTTGGCCGACGCCAAAGACCTGCTCGACATGGCGGTGGAAGAAAACGACGCCGACAGTGTAGAAGCCGTTGAGGAAGAACTGGCTGGCCTAAAAGCTCAGTTGGAAGTACTGGAATTCCGTCGCATGTTCAGCGGCGAAACCGACGAATGTAACGCCTACTTGGATATCCAAGCCGGTTCAGGCG
>JBFHVZ010000130.1:0-11429 GCA_041589295.1 Pseudomonadales bacterium | reverse complement strand
TGTCTGTCGCGCCTGATTTATCCATAACACTTACCCATAGGCTTAACCATAACAACCAACTTAAAACTGAAACTTCACTTGTAAGGTTAAGGATTCGTCAGGCGGTACAGGGAAGCTTTGCGCAACCTCGCCCACCAGTTCTGACACACCGAGTGCAGCAGAATATTGCCAGTAATCATTGTATTGATACTGGGCTAATAAGGTGACGGCATACAATTCTGGGTCTGTGGTGATGTTGCCCAGCAAACTCATGGATAAATCATCGTTCCAGTAAGTTTTGCTCCACCCAAAAGTATAAAGCGGTGATTGGCTACGGGATTCATTTGAGCTAGCCAGATTACTTTGCGAATCGCCTTCTTCTAAATCTTTAATCACCCAAAAACCTGCATTGATGTTGTGATTACTGGCGGTGGTGTATTCAAACCCAGCGGCGAATTCCATCACATCGTGACGTTCGTTGGTGTATTCCACCACTTGATCTAGCTTAAAACCCAAATCCATTTTTAATAGCAAACGCGAAACAGCAATGGAGCTGCTCACACCATAAAATTCGAACATGGGGCTTTGCCATTGCGGCTGAAAAAAAGCGTTAAACGTGAGCGTGGGCTGATTTGGCATTAAGCGCGCAGCCATTAAGCTCACGTCCCCGCCTTCCCAGTTAAACTTTACCAAACCGCCGTATTCTTCATCCTGTTGGGCTGGGAAGGCTTGCGCACCGTGGGAGAAAATATCTTGCCTTGCTTCAGGCACGTAAAACACCTGCGCCTGAAACGCGGGCATAAAACAATCGGCCACGGCCATGGTTTGAGCCAAACGCAAACTGCTGTAATCGGTGAGTAATTGCTCGGTGTAATCAAAGGGCGTCACCACGTCCACGGCAAACGTGCCTTCGACATTTCCCCAAATTAAGGTTTGCTTACCCAATTTGTACGCACACGCACCCTGACTGTATTGCACCCACGCTTGTTGCCAGTTGCCTCGGGTATAACCATCATCATCGGCTGAGGCATTCGTTAGCGCATTCACACGAACTTGATCATCGTCCGGCCAGTAGTAACGATATTGATAATCCAACGACACATACCAGCCTTTGGCCACCGCATAGTCGTACTGCAATCGCGCACCCGAACGTTGATACTGCCGCCCTTCTTCGATATGCGTTTGGCTGTGCTCTAGACTGGTAACAAAGCCGTCGCTCCAATGACTGACAGGCGCATCCGTGTTTAAACCCGCCACCGAATCTAATGCGAACTCATCTTCTTGTAGCAAATCGACCTGAGCCAAAACTTGAGTAGACGAAACTGAATATGCAATCGCTAATAAAGCTAAAGAACGTAAAACTAAAGAACGTGCAGCGTTAAAATAATGCATACCACCCGCCCTACTGAATAAACTTACGCAGTTTGTTTAATTCTTTTTCGCGGTAAGCAAAGTCCGTCAGCGTGCGCTGCGTTAAAAACTCTGGGTCTATGGTCACACCCATGGCAATTTCGCTGGTTTGCATACGGGACAAGCGCTGGGTTTGTAAATTCATAATGGTGACGTCACGGCTAATCCATAGACCGTTAATTTTCTCGAACTGATCGAAGTTCGTCCGCTTATAGGCTTTACCGCGTTTATCGTAGGTTTGAATTTTTAGCGGCACAAAGCGCTTTTTATCAACCCACATAAGCACCTTACTGTATCGTGTTTTTTTCAGGCGTTCTGGTTTGGGTAAGGCTTCGATCACCCAAACTTCGTTTTCACCGTACGGGCCTTCTTGCAGAATGTTATATTCGTACTCGTCGGTTTTACCGTTTTCCATGTCTTCAGTGGTAAATTCACTACCGAATAGCGCCACGGGTTCTTGATCTTCACCGGTGCCGCTGGCCATACGCTTAACCTTTCCCAGTGCAGACAAGTACAACCAAGATTCGGTATCACGACTTTCATCGTCGTAGCTGTAGGTCAACATGCCAATACCACGCTCACTGGCTGGCTCTAGCAAAATTGAAATACCCTTACTGTCTTTCTTATTCGCGCCTTCTTGTATCGAAACGGATTCCATGACTTTAATCCGTGGCTGATCGACACAGGCGATGCCGCTTTGCGTTTTGGCAAACTCGCAACTGGCCATTTGGGATTTGCTCAACACACTGTCTGAACTGTCCCGTTGTTGCTTGTCCATTTTTTCCATAATAGCGCGGGCGCTCAACGTCTCGGCACTGACAACCGACGTCAACATAGAACAGGCCAGTGCAGAAAGAGTCAGTACTTTAATCATCTTTGTGTATTGCATGGGTTTTTCCTTTAAGACTGACTAGACATTTCAACGGCGGCTTGCGCAGTTTTCGCAAGATACTTTTTACGACCCAAATCGGGCTTGATCCATTTGATTAGCGCAGGCAGTAACAGCAGGTCTGACGTCAACGCTACAAAGATAGCCATCGAACCAAAGATCCCGGTTTTAGCCAAACCCAAATAATCGGAAAACGCCAAGGTCGAAAAGCCAATCCCCAAAATAAGCGTGGTAAACGTCACCGCCTGCCCCACTTCTTTAATCGTGCTGTGCAACGCTTTGTCGATATCACCGTGCTGATACCAAGCGTCACGATAGTGTGCAATAAAGTGAATGGTGTCATCCACGGCGATACCAATAATCAACGGCGCAATAATCAGGGTATCCGTATCCAGCGGCATGCCAATCAACCCCATCAGGCCAAAGGTAAAAAACGCCGGCAGCAAGTTCGGCACCATGGAAATCAAACCAGCTTGTTTGCTACCCAAGGTAATCATCATCAACAAGGTGATGATTAACAACGCAAAGCTAAAGCTTTTTATTTGTGTCCAACTGATGTGGTCAATCAATTCCATCATTAAAGCCAGCGTGCCGGTCACATGGACATTCAGCTCTGGATAGCTGGGTTTTAGCGGACCAAAGAAGTGATCAATGTCTTGTTGCACGTCTGCAAAAAACGCGGTGTATTCATACGAACCCGCGTTACGCAACTGAATGGTCACATGGGTTTTACTGTAATCGTCGCTGACTAAATTGCGGCGATCTTCAGGGTTGGCGTTATCAAACAAGTAAATCAACTGAGCGGTTAAACGCGCGTCATCCGGAATAACTTTATAAGCAGGGTCGTCCGCGTGCATGGCTTTGTTGGTGTCTTTTACAAAGTCCGACAACGAAAAGGTTTTGACGACATACTGGCTGTAGCTTGACTCCACATGACGCTGTAATTGATCGATTACGCGCAACACATTGGGATCTTTCAACCCGTCGACTTTACCTACATCGAGCATGATCTCCATGTTTTGGCCGCCCATCATTTTTTGATCGACCAACTCATAGGTCACACGAATGGTACTGCCCTCTTTGGTTAGCTCGGCAAAGTTAGAGTCCACCTTGGTTTGACTTGCCCCAAACAAAAACAAAGCAAAAATACCAAGGTACGCCAACACAATGGTGCGATAGCGGCGGTGAACAAACTCGGGAATGCGATCCAACAAGGGCTGCAACCAATGCTTGGTTTTTTTCTGCTGAATCTTTTCGACTTTTTTATCGTTATACGGATGCCAAATATCCAGTAACACAGGCAACACAAACACCGTCAGCACAAACGCCATGCCCACACCTAATGCCGACATCATGCCGAACACGGCGATTTGCGGAATATCACTGATAACCAGCGCAGCCATACCCGCCATGGTGGTAATGGACGTAAGAAAAATCGGCAGTCCGGTTTTGCGGTAGGCTTTAGCCATGGCTTCGCGGTGGGGTAACTGTTCACGGCGGAATAAAATATATGCGCTGAGCACGTGTACGCAGTCGGCTATGCCCACGGCTAAAATCAACATAAAGGTCAGGCTCACCATGTTCGACATGGTGACGTCCAGCCAACTGGCCGCACCGATTGTCCAAAAGCCCGAGCCCGCAATCACCACCAAGGGCCAAATCACCGCACTTAAAGAATGAAACAAAAACCACAACAAGCCGACCACAATCAGCACCATGGCCAAGGTTAGTTTACTGGCCTGCTTCATGTTATTCATGGCAAATTCCATCATGGGTGCATTGCCGGTGTAGAAAATTTCGAAGTGCTCGTAATCTGGCTTTTCGGTGATTTTTTTAATGTCTTCCATAAAATGCAGATACTCATCCATCTGCATGTCTTGGAATTTAATGTCTTGTTTGGCGAGACTTTCATCCACCACTAGGCCAGTGCTGCTTACTTGACTGTTTTCTTGCTCGCTGTTTTTTTGCTCTGCTGCAAGCGGCGCATCCGCTAACAGCAGGTCATCTTGCATCAGTAAATTATCGTCGGCTAATAAATCATCGCTGGGAGCATCCAAAAGCAGTTCGGAATTTTTCACCACGGTGCCAAAGTCCGTTTTAATACGGATACCCGCGTACTGAAAATCTTTTGAATAATAGGCCAGCTCAAAGCTGTCCTGCCCTTTTGCAATGGTGCGGCGAGCTTCGCGCTCTGCTTCCGTGGTGGGAAACTCACGACCGATGAGTTTTTTTGAAATGAGTGTATCGCCTTCAGCGATTTGATAACGGGCATTAAACAAACTGTCGATGCGTTCGATACGCTTTACTTGCATCACATCCGCCGCATCCATGGGCTGACCTTGTGCATCCAAACCCACGCGGGCGTTATCTAATTCTTGATGTAACTGACGCAAGGTTTTGAGGGATTGCTCGGAAAACACATCGCCGTCTTTGGCGCGATACACAATATACAAGCCATCGTCACTGCCGAATTGTTTGCGGAACCCATCCAGCGCCGCCTTGGCGGGGTCGTCTTTTTGGAACCAGCTTTCCAACGACATATCCATATTGAACTTGGTCAACATGCCGTACAACATCCAACCCGTGGACGTTAAAAAGACCAACAGCACCAGCCATCGCCACGGCAACAGCATATTAGGGGCTTGTTCGAAGAACGCATTAAAGCGAGAAAGAATGGACTGCACGATCGACCTCCTTTTTGGTCGCGTCGCAAGATTGGGCCCTTGCCTTCGGCTGCCTTTACGCAACCAACCGCCCAAATCCAGCACTTGCTCAAGGTTAGAATTCAAGTGCCGCACAGTATCAGACCGACCGGTCGGTCTGTCAACGATATACTTTGGGATTTAAGCGCCATGTCGCTTTTTGGCCAGAGCGCACATCCGTTGAGTCACCGTTGGCAGGTTTGCCAAACCGAGTACGAGTCGCCATGATGAGCGCCCAACATCCGCTGCTCTGTAAACTAATGACCAACATCGAATTTAAAACCAACGCCGCCATTTCTACGGAACAATTTATTAGCCTGCTAAAAAATTCAACGCTGGGCGAACGCCGCCCCATCGACGACCTTGAGTGCATGACAGGTATGATTGAAAACAGCAATTTGGTTGTTAGCGCATGGCGCGGCGAGACCTTGATTGGCATTGCACGCAGCATGACGGATTTTCATTACGCGTGTTATTTGTCTGACTTAGCAGTCGATGCGCAGTATCAAAAGCTGGGCATTGGCAAACGCTTACAACAACTCACGCAGCAGCAGTTAGGCCCAAGGTGCAAACTGATTTTAATCGCCGCGCCTGCCGCCAATGACTATTACCAACATATTGGCTTCGAACGCAACGAACGCTGCTGGGTGTTGGAACGCAGCAAAAGACTTATCTAGAGGCAGGCGTTAATGCAGTTGGCGAGGCCACCACAAACTACAAGCCTTGAGGAAGGACTAGCTTGAGGAAGGACTAGCTTGAGGAGGGACTAACTTGAGGTGGGACTAAAGAGCTTCGTCATAAAAATGACTCAACCCAATCTCAAAACAGTCTAACCCTAAGTTGGTTACATTCGATTACAGTTCCTATACTCAAGTTCACATTGGCCAATGGCCTTCCACCCATTCATCCAACCAGAAAAACCATACGGACATCCTATTCAATTGGGGAACGGACGCTCTATCTGCGACCTTTGGAGCCGTTATGAACAGCCTGCTTTACTTGCGAAACCTTAACCTCCCTATTTCAATTCCATTGCTGGTGCTGCTTGCACTGTGCATACCCACACAAGCGAACCCGTTGGGCGACAGCGTACGTACGGATATACAAGGGTACTTCACAGCCACTGATGGCAGTTATATCGCTTACACCGTGTATGAAGGACATAGAGGGCAAGATTTAAATGGCGACGGTGATACATGGGACCAGCTCCTTAGCTATTACGACGCCAGCACAGGCACAGAAACTATTACCACCTTAGCGGCTTACAGTTCGCAAGACATTCTCATTGACGGCACCACCATTCTTGCGCGCGTCAGCGAATATGCAAACGGTCAAGACTTTAATCAAAACGGTTACCTTTATGACACCTTGGTAATGCAATACGACATTACGACAGGACAATACAGTTATGTTCCCGCGGACACGATCTATGGCCCATTCGGTAATACACTGGGTGATTTGGACGGTGATTTGTACGCGTATATAGACTTTCAGTTTGAAGTTAATGTGTACAACCTAAGCACTGGTGTGAACACCAATTACGGTAGAACAACGAATCTCCAAACCTTGATTGATGGCGACCATTTAGTATTTTCCATTTCGGAATACTTCAGTGGTCAGGACCTTAATGGCGACGGCGATACATGGGATTACTTTTATCAAATTACAAATATGGTCACCGGTGATACTCGTGTCCTAACCGACTTTTACGCAAGCTATGCAGACATATCTGGCAATCGCATGGTTTTGCAAGTACCCGAGGCTGGGCAAGATCTTAACGGCAATGGCTATGCTTATGACGCCGTCCCAGTACTGTATGAAATCGACACAGAGCAATGGACGCTTATTCCCAATATGGATGGCTATCAGTTAAGTATTGAGGGCAACCTTATTGCTGGCCGTAGCAGCGAATACTATTTTGGCGATCTAAATGGCGATGGCGACACCTATGATACATTTATCGCCTTTTACGACATTGCTACCAGTACTTACCACTTAACCCAAAACTATGTGTACGGTTACAACAGTCTTGGCTCCCACCTATTTACGTTTTTAAGCAGTGAATACAGAGACAACGTCGATTACAACGGCGATGGCGACAAATGGGACGCCTTTGTTAGCTACTATGAAATTGGAAACTTAGTGGGCGGCGATAACGCCATTACGTTAGCGGACCTACCCGATGTGCTACGTAATATTGACCTACCAAAAGGCAATCAAAACGCTTTAATGGCGACCGTTGAAGGCGCACTGGCCGACCTAGAAAAAGGCAAAACCCGTTCGGCTAAAAATAAACTCGAAGCCACCGCGAACAAAGTAAAAGCTCAACGCGGTAAAAAACTTTCCGAATACGAAGCTGACGAACTTCTGTTAATGCTTGAAACCATTATCGAAGACATTAACGCCAATTAGTTGAGCAACTGTTTTAAGACGGCGGCAGCTCATGCTCGCGGCAAATAAGCGTCACGTCTTTTGCCGAAAGGGCTTCATTGGTCAACGCGCAATGAATCCCTTTCGCTACGGTGCGATTGTGAATACAGGTACGGCACTGCCCGAACGTTTTAAACCCATTAGCACGCTGCGCGGCCAACAAAAGAGCAGATAAACTTTGGTTTAACTGTTCGATTGTTTCTGCGGGCAACGCTTCGCAGGCTTGCAACAACAATTGCGAAGGCAAAGCCGCTCGCAATACGTTATGTCCCTGCGCTGTCACACGAATATGCGCAATACGTTTATCTTTGCTATCGGCAAATTTGGTGACCAAGCCGTGTTTTTCTAACACTTTTAAACTTTGCGATACCGTCCCTTTGGTTTGCCCTAAAAATTCTGTCACCGCCATGGGCGTATCCGAATAACGGTTGCAACTGGCCAAGTACTGTAATGCTTCAAACTGCACAGGTTGTAGCCCCTGTGTTGCTAATTGCGAGCGCACTTCCCCCCGCAGCAATCCTGCGAGCCGATCTAAAAGCCACTGTGTCTTCATCGTTTCCATGAGCGAGATAGTATCGACTAAAAACGTTATTGACAACCCAGAAATATCTATGCAAATCTAATAGTGTCGATTCGACACCACTAGGAGAAAATAATGAAATTATCCAGATTACACACAATTGCGTTTAGGCCTGCCTTAACACTGGGCGTTGCACTCGCGAGCTCACTAGCGCTCGCAGGCGGCCAGCATTCTGGCGGTATTCACGCTCATCCCGCCAACGGCCCAAAGCCTTTAGCACCGTTTGATATTGTGCACGCCAAAATCAGCACACAGGGCAATGTCGCCACCTTCCATATGGGGGTGTCAGGTAAAGCTGGCAGCGTGCGCCCTACGCCGACGGGTAAATTGGCGGGCAGTCAGGTTTTTTCGTATGTGTGGCCTACGAGCTTGAACAGCTCTGTGGTGGGTTTTGAGGAAGATGCAGGCATCCTCGCTTTAGCGGTCACCGCCCATGGCGACTTCGATGACACCCCTTTGTACGACGAAAATGCCGACAACAATCCAAATAACGATGGTGACATTTGGCACAGCCACTGGGTGGTGTTGCAGCCTAACGCGGCGTGCGGCGAAGGTGCGCTCGGCGTGGTGGATATTCCAGAAGGCGCAAACCCCAAGCTGCCAAAGACATGGCCTGGTTTACCCATTTTGCTCGACAGCCCTGGTTGGGACCCAACCTTTAAGGGCGATACGGTGGAGGTAAAAGTGGCTTTTGATCATGCCGACGATATTCGTCACGCATCGTTCGACGGTGTGACCGCAGGTTTACGCGTCAACCAAAGCGTCCACGCCCCCTTGCTCTGTGTGGTGAACGTTATGGATGTAGCGTCAGGAGATTTAAGCTTGCCCGGTAAAGTGAATCACTAAAAATACAAAGACCATAGACAACCTGCCGTTGTCTATGGTCTTTCATATTGTCGCTTGCTTTAATGCTGGTCGTTTTGCATTAAGGTTTCGAGTTCTTTACGCCCTTCTTTCGCGATTTCTAACAAAGCATCCAAATCGTCTTTATGTGCAATGCTGGCGCGCAGTTGTTCGACATCATAGTTTTTAAAGGTGGTAACTTTATCAACCGCAGTACCTTCTGGAAAACCTAATTCGAGCAGCGTGCGTTTTGCGGCTTCTAAACTGGTGTGAAAGGTTTCGCGATAAACGTATTTTACATCCGCCGCATAAAGTTCATAAGCATGGCGACGATTACGAGCGCGAGCCACGATGGTGACGTTTGGAAAATTTTCGCGCACCAGTTTCGCAATTTTGATGGAAGCATCCACACCATCAACCGCCAAGACAAAAATACGCGCATTAGCCACACCGGCTTTTTCTAAAATACTTAAACGCGTCGCGTCGCCGTAAAAAACCTCGTTACCAAATGAACGCACCACGTCCACGTGACTGGCGTCTTTATCCAACGCCACAAAGTGCACACCGGTGGATGACAACAAACGGCCAACGATTTGGCCAAAACGTCCGAAGCCTGCGATAACAACGGCTTCTTTTTCGTTTTGAATTTCATCGTATTCCACGGGTTCGCCGTCTTTTTTCAGCGTTAAACGACAAAGCAAACTGTACATCCATGGTGTCATCACCATGGACAAACCAATGGCCAATACCGCGACACCCGCCAGCTCTTTACCAATCAGCCCTGTGCCCTGAGCTTGAGTGAGCAACACAAACGCGAACTCGCCACCTTCGCATAGCAAACTACCCAACAAAACCGCATCCCGAAAACTGTGGCCTTTTACTTTAGCAATGGCCGCCAACACCAAGGTTTTAAATACTAAGAGTAAAATTAAAATGCCCACCACACTCATGGTGTCGGTCACGAGCAGCGCCAGCGGCATGGTCATGCCCACTGCCATAAAGAAAAGCCCCAGCAATAAACCTTTAAACGGTTCGATGTCGGACTCCAACTGGTGACGATAATGACTGTTAGCTAACAACACACCGGCGGCGAACGCGCCTAACCCCATGGACAAACCCAAATGCTCCATCCACCACGCACTGCCGATGACCAACAACAAGGCCAACGCGGTTTGTAATTCACGCACATGGGATTCGGCCACCACTTTTAATAGCCAAGGCAGCCCATAACGACCAGCCAACACAAAACCCACTAACGTGGCTACCAATACATACCAAGGGGCGATGTGAGTTTCGCTACCAGCGGCGGCATCACCTGTCGTAACTGTACTGCCAAGCCAAGCGGTCATTAACAATAATGGAATCACCGCAAGGTCTTGAAACAACAGCACAGAAAAACCATCACGCCCCAATGGTGTAGAAAACTGGTTGTGATCGTTCATGAGTTGCACTGCAAAGGCGGTAGAAGAAAGCGCTAACGCAAACGCTAAAAAGACTTGTGTGGCCTGACTTAAATCGAAGAAAAATAGACCTAAATAAATAACACCCGCCGATAGAAATAACTGCGCGCCACCCAGCAAAAAAATCGAATGTCTCAGTTGCCATAAAATTTTCGGGCTTAATTCCAAGCCCAATAAAAACAGCATTAACACCACGCCCAATTCAGCAAAGTGCAAAATGGCGTCTGGGTCCGACACCCATGCGCCGCCACTGGGACCAAGCACAATACCGGCGGCCAAGAAGCCCAAAATGGGCGCTTGCTTAAGTTTTTTAAACAAAGGCACAACAAAAACCGCTGTGGCCAAAAACACCACAACCTGTAATAAGGATTCGCCTGTCATATTGTTCTCTTAATTCCGTTACTGCGTTCATGGACGCCTGTGAGCGTGCCGCCAGTCACACTTGAATCGGTGACACTTAAATCGATCAAACCGAAAAATCTAAATGCTCAAGTAAAAACTGCCAAACTGCTTGCGCCGCACGACTGCGCTTTCCTAAGCATAGCAAGTGAATGGGGCTGGTATCTGGGTGTTGCCATTGCGTGAGTATGGGCACCAAACTCTTTTGTTGGAGTTCCTAGCGAATAAATAAAGGGTCCACCATGACAATCCCCAGACCGGCGCTGGCCATGTCCACCAATGCACGACTGTTATCCGTACTGATGGCCGCTTGAACTTCAATGCCATTGGTTTCACCGGACGCACTTTTAAACGGCCAATGGCTGCGACTGGTCATACTATTGGCGAAGACCAAGCAATCATGATCGGCCAAGTCCTGCGGGGTTGCGGGCTCGCCTTTGGTGTTTATGTAATCTGGACTCGCATACCATCCCCATTGTTTTTCGCCGACTTTGCGTGCGATCAACGACGAGTCGGGTAAACGACCAACGCGAATGGCGATATCCACTTGAGTTGCGAGCAAGTCGACGTTTTCGTCATCCAAACTTAAGACGATATGAATATCTGGGTACGTCGCCCGAAAAGACCTGAATAGCGGCACTAAAAACCCCTGCCCCATTAACACACTGGCGCTGATTTTCACCGAGCCTTTTAGCTTGCCTTGAGTGTCGTCTATGACGCGCCCCATATTATTCAGC
>JBFHVZ010000129.1:0-11504 GCA_041589295.1 Pseudomonadales bacterium | reverse complement strand
TTATGGGTTGGGTAAATGGTGCGAATACCTAGGTTATAAAGCTCGTCCAGTTGCGCATCAATACTTTCTTTGGTGCAGCGATCTTTTACCCCACAGTTAAAAGTTTCGGATGCTTCGACGCCCATCAGTACCGCCAGTTTGCCATCGGCAATTACCTGACGTGCTTGTGCCGGTGAACTGACAATGCGGAACCAACCTTTACCCGGACCACCAGACTGTGCGTCGATATACGCTTGCATTTCGTTTAAGCGCTTAGCCTGCAAACGAATACTGGCCATGGTGTTACAGTTGTTCGGGTTAATCCAACTGGCTGGGTTAATGGTTTTTTGTACGTTACACAGCACTTCGTTTTCGACAAGGTCGGTGACCATCATGCGCATACCACCAAGATAAGCGCGCTCGATCCACTTGTAGTAGTAACCGGAATGACTCATTTGATAATGGTTTGGCCACCATGGAAAATCAGGCCAACCGCGTGTGTCGTAGCGATTGTTCGGATCCTCAAAGGTGTACAGGTTGCCGATTAAATCCAACGAACCATTTGGCCCGTGAATGTCTTTACTGTCATCCAGTGCTGACTCAACCCCCCAACGGTGGAACGGGTCGCCTGCCATGAACTTGCCGCCCATGAATTCGTAAGAGGTAATGTGCGTATGCGGGTCGATAAAACCACGCACCGGTTCGTTGGCATTCCCTTTTAAACTATTGGTATTCCCAATCACGTTGGTTTCGATTTCTGGGAAGGGTTTACAATCGTTTTGCGGAATAAACTTAAAGGTATTTTCGCTGTTCCAGTTAAATGGATTCAGTAGATCAAAAAAGTACATGGTGCCCTTGTTCGTGCGAGCACGCACTTTCATGTTAAGGGCCGTACCATGTAGGGTGAATTTATCACCGCCGGACTTTTCGATTTTCCATTCAGCAAATTCACCGGCATAACGGCCAGCACTGATTTCGGCTGGTAAATGGCTGGCAAAATAGCGGCCGTCTTTGTCCGTCATTAAATATTTGCCAAATGACGTGGGTTTCATAAAGAAGTGTGCGGCTTGTTCTTTTGGTACGTTTTCAAAGCGGTAGCTCAAACCACCGTCCACTAAACCACCTTGATCAAAACGCTTTAGGTAGTTACCGGTCGAAGGTGATTGAATGGCGAAACACTGTTGCGCCATTCCGTAGCTATCGCCCGTATAGCCCGCGGCTTGCGGCTGTGATGTGACCGTTGGTTTTTTTGACATGGCCATGGCACTTGCACTTGCCAATGAGGCACTTGCCAGTGTGGCATACACCAAGAGTGTCGTGATCCGTGTTCGTTTCATTCTCATTCTCTTTTTTGGTTTTGTGGTGAGAGTTTTACGACTGCGACCAAACTAACCCTCCGATAATTTGATCACGTAAGGACTGACCGAAGCCACGTTAAACGATTTGCACGTTCGGTTAACGGGTATGAGCTTCGCACATTTCCTAAACAGTAAGTAAAGGCCGAGATAGCAAAATACCGAATGTGTTTTGCGGTCAGGTTTTGTGCAAATAAAGACGTTTTGGTCATAAGCTGGCGCGCTTTAATCATTTTTAAACGCGGGTTGCGCCATTGCATAAAATCCGTCCGAGAATAACCAAAATCCGCAGTTCACTTTCGCCGCCAGCGAGAATGTGAATTTCGGAAATAAAAAAACCGCTCGCCTTCAATTAAGAAAGCGAGCGGTTTTATTCGCGGGTTTAATACTCACTTAACGTGGGTATTAACCATTCATTGTGTCAAAGACAACACCGGACATAGAACGGTTATCGGTACCCTGTACTTTTTCATAGTAGTAGTACGTGGTATCCCACCAAGTCCAGATCTTCCACCAGTTTTTAGACGTCACTTTAAACTTAACCGTTTTGGTTTCGGTGTAAGTATCAAATTGCGTGTTTAAACCGTTGGCGTTGTTGCCTGGCACTGTGCTCAGGTAAACCAAGTCTTGACCGGTTTTGTTGCTGATCACTTCAGAGTGGTCAACGTCTTCGCCCATCAAAGTTGGATAGTGGTAATCCCACAGTTTACTTGGTGCCGCCACTGAAACGCTTTCGCCTTCAATGCTGACGTTTTTCGCACAAGACTTATACGCACCTGTGGTCGCAGAACCACAAGCACTGTGCAGTGGAACTGTGCTATCGCCTTCGCCTTGAATAACCATGTTGGTCAACCAACCGTAGCCTGCGTAGTCACCTGTGCCCACAAAGCGCAAACGCGGTGTCGCGTTAATGCTTGAGGTTGCAAGGTTACGTGCGGTAGATGGTTGCAGGTCATTCATAACACCCAAGGTGTTTGCATTGGTTACGTCAAGGCCGATCCAGCTGTTCAGTGCATCTTTAAGCGACCAACCAGAAACCAGTTTGATCATGGTGTCCACCGCGCTTAATGCAGACGACGCGCCACTGTGCAAAGTCACAGCGGCCGAGGCCAGTTCGGTACCACCACCTGCGCCAGCAAAGTCCAGTACTGCCACAACGTCAATGTCTGCGATTTGCGCGTCAGACAGTTTGCCGTCCAGTAAGGATTCTTTGTTTGCTAACAAGTAACGTACAACTAGGTCGCCTGTGGAGTGAGTCACCAACACGCAAGGGTTTGCGCTAATGCAACGACCTTCGTTTTTTACGTAGTGTGCTAACCAGTCAGCGGCTTCAACGGCAATGCCATTGCTGCCTTCTAAACGGCTGCTGGAGTCCCAAGCCAATAGGCCTTCGTATTTATCACCCCAGTAACGATCAGCCCAATAAGTTTCAGCGGCGCTGAATACGGCTTGATCGTTTGCTGGTTGGTTAGCTAACTGGTCCATTTGAAATCCGTGCACGAGCAGAACATCGTAACCAGCCATTTGCGCTTGACTTGCCATGGGTAGACTTAAAGCAAGCGCACTCATTAGTGAGAGTAGTTTTTTCATAATTTCTCCGTTTTTATATTTTTTTTTTGAGAAGTTTTCGTTAAATGTTGGGGCCTTCGCCTAATGGCGAACGCTGCGTTCGACGAACGCGCTAGGGTTGCGTTTGATTTCCTCCCATTTTATTTAAAAATTCCAAACTTCTTTGTGCGCTGGGGTCCTCATGGCGCACGTCCGAATACATTTCGAAACTTTGCGAGGATATCGAAAACACTTCATCGGAATTTTTGCCGTAAGCCGAGGCATAATCTGGCGGCCCTGGCATTTTTTCGACATAAACGTGGCGCAGCTCGTAGGGGCCTTCGTCACCGCTCACTTGTAGCGCGTCTGCATGGGCTTTGAGTTCCACAGTGGCGTTATTGATGGAGAGCTTGGCCTTGCCCTCTAAATGCACTAAAGGTTTTTGTGTTTTTTGACTAAACAGCACGCCGGTCACACGAAAATACCCTTGGGCTTCTGTGTCTAACGCAACAGGAATCACAAGATATTGATTTTCCACCTCGCCACTTCCCACCGATTTAATCTCGGCGATGGATTCTTCAAAGCGAATGGTTTCGACCACTTGCATGGTTTGTCCGCCTAGGTCAGCAACCGCTTGCACATGCAATTCTTTAGGCCAACTGCTTGTATTGACTCGATTAGTATCGACACTGGCTTGAAACGAACCTGCCACAAACGCACCGCTTGCCACTTCGTGAATGATGGTTTTATTGCTAACCAAAAACAGTCGCAACTGTGCTGTAGGCATTTCGGTTGCGCCGGTTAATGTCACGTAAAAGTTAATGGTGTCGCCTTTAAAATATCGAAAGTGATCGGTACGTAAACCAAAGCGCCACTGCTCACCATCGGGCCCTTCGTACGGCAACGACGCACCGGATGCTTGGTTAGGGATGTATTTTTGCAGGCTTTCTTCGTCTGGGATGGGCATCGAACTGGCTGGAAAACGCGTTTGCGCCGCGTAGCTTTTTGCCACGCCACGAATGGCCTCTTGTATGCCTTTTTGTTCTAACGGCGATACGGGTTCTGATTTTTTTTGCACATTCGCAAGGTCGGTTTGTGTGCGTTGTTGCGTTTGGCTGATTTGGTTTTGTGTATTTAACACATCGCCATCATTTTGGTGGCCACTTAAAAAACCAAATAACACGACCAGCACTACGGCACTGGCCAGCAAAAACGGAATCGGTTTCATTGGCATATTCACCTACGATTTTTTATCGGTTGTTATTTTTATTTTGGTAAGGCCCATTACAAGATAGTACAGGGCGAGCGCTCGAATGAAGGACATTCGAGGTCAGTTTGTGTCAATACAGGACAATAGGGGGAAAAATCAGGTCAAAGGTTGTTTGCGAGCCACAGCAGGACTGATGCCCACTGCTTGCGTGAACGCACGATCAAACGAGCGACGACTGGAGTAGCCTACGTCAAAGGCCACGTCTTCGATGCAGCGTTCGCCTTCACGTAATAAGCGACTGGCTAAAGCAATACGTTCTTCGCTTAACAAGGTTTTGTAGTTAGTGCCTTCGCTTTTTAAATAACGGTTTAAAGTACGTGTACTCACACCAATAAAGTCAGCGGCTTGTTCAATATTGGCACGATAATCCAGCGCGCCATTTTGCAACGCGCTGCGCAGTGCATTGGCAACATAGTGCTGTTGGCTGCCTAACCGTTGCGTGAGTACTTCGCATTGTTTTTCCATCAGCGCCAACAAGTGCTGATTATGAAATGGGCTTTCAACGTATAGATTACGTTCGTCAAACACGATGGCATTGCGCGCGGCGTTAAATTGCACGGGGCAACCTAGGCTGTATTCTAATTGCGCTCGCCCCATGCGAGCTTCATCAATGGTGAGTTCCATGCGCAGCGGTGTGAAGTGCTTGCCGCACTTTATGCGCAACCAATACAAGTGACCCGTCATGCTAATTAAAATGCGTTGCTGGCTGCCTTCTAAACAACCACTGGATTCAAAAAAATATTCCATGGTCGCCTGCTGTGCCGCACTGTCGATGCTTAGCATGGGAGGTTGTTCGTCGGTAAACAAACGATGAAATTTTTGTTGTTGCCGCGTGGCGCTGGCTAGGTCTGGACTAACAATCATGAGGTGTTGCAATAAATTGCAGCTGCGCGTACCCAAACGGTAGCCGACCTTAATCGGCATAGAAGGCTCACCGGTTAAACGGAAAGCAGAGGCCACCAGTTTATCGGCGTCCATGATGCTTACGCGGGCGTCGGCGTCTTGCACTAACTGAGAATCCACACCAGAGTCGTTACATATATCCTGTACTAACACGCCTTTTCCATTGGCGAACGACATAAGGGGAATCAATAGCGACGATGAGATCGTATGGTTTCCAGTGTTCATTTTTATTTTTCTAATTGCACGGGCAGAGATAATACTGCTCAAATAACCATCAACCAAAGACGATTGGGCTATATTGCGGCGATGCTATATAAGGGTTTCGGCCAAAACAAGCCAACAGCAGCGCCAAAAGAGCCCGTATTTGAGTGACGTTGGTACTAAAAAGTCCATTTTCTGACTAATACACCCACCTTTGGGTGATCAAAGAAGTGAACCATGATTCACAAGGTGAATTGGTCTTCCCCTCGCCTGCTCGCTATAATCGCGCGGTTGTTTTCACCCCATGAGAAATTCCATTGACTCAGTTCCGTCCTTGTATCGACTTACACCAAGGTAAGGTTAAGCAAATCGTTGGCGGCAGCCTGAACGATCAGGGTGCCAATACCAATTTCGTCAGCCCCTACGACGCCGCTTATTACGCTGCGCTGTACCGCGACCACAACCTACAAGGTGGCCACGTCATCGCATTAGGCCCAGGCAATCAAGAAGAAGTACTCAAAGCACTGAAAACTTGGCCCAATGGCTTGCAGTTTGGCGGCGGCGTAAACCGCGAAAACGCTGCTGAATACCTAAACGCAGGCGCAAGCCACGTGATCGTCACGTCTGCTTTATTTGAAAACGATGAGTTCAGCTTTGAGCGCTTAGAAGCATTGAAGAAAGAAGTCGGCGCTGATCGTTTGGTTTTGGATTTAAGCTGTCGCCGCACCGAACAAGGTTGGAACATTGCCACTAACCGCTGGCAAACCGTCACCCGCACACAAGTAAACGCCGAAACCCTCACCGAGTTAGCAAAGCATTGTGCTGAATTTTTGATTCACGCCGCAGATGTAGAAGGCTTACAAGCAGGCATCGACCAAGCCTTGGTGACCGAGCTAGGCAAGCACGCCAGCATCCCTGTGACTTACGCCGGTGGCGCACGGGCCTTGGCCGATTTGAAACAGGTTCACGAACTGTCCAACGGCAAGGTTGACCTCACCATTGGCAGCGCGTTGGATATTTTTGGTGGCAAAGGCGTCACGCTAACCGAATGCATTGAGTGGAATACTCAGCAAGGCTAATTGGTCACGCTGCTGTCTCGCCCAGTCTGTTTTTTTAAAAAAACTAAAGGGCCTAGACGCCAGAGCGAAAAACCACCGAGCCTTTTTTGCGACCCGTCTCTATGTACTCATGGGCACGGGGCGCATCTGACAAGGCAAACGCTTGATCAATCACTGTTTTAAAGTCACCCGCTTCCATCCATTCCAATATGTGAAGCAACATAGGCTTAAGCTCAGCAGGTGCTTTTAATCCTGTGGCGGCAAACACAGCTCTTTGTTTTGGTTGTGGTTGTGGTTGTGGTTTAGCCCCACCCGTACGCAGCATGTCCCATAACAAACGTAAGCTCAGTACCGGACTCAAATACATGCCGTTAGGGCTGAGTACATTACGGCAAGCTGCAAAAGAACTTAACCCCACGCTATCGAAAATCACGTCATAGACATCAGCGTCTGGGTTTAGGTTTGGGCTTGACGAAACGGTAAAATCCCGCCGCTGATAATCAATACATTGGTTAGCGCCCAGCGCCTTTACCCATTCATGATTAGCGGCACTGCACACCGCCGTAACATCAGCACCGACGATGCGACCGATCTGCACTGCGGCACTGCCCAAACTGCCAGAGGCCCCATTCACCAACAAGCGTTGACCGGCTTTTAGCCCAGCCAGCGCCAATAAAAAATTGTAAGCCGTTAGCGCGCCGTCGGTGAGCGGCGCACACTCTTCAAAACTAATGGCCTGCGGTTTTTTCACCACGACCGCATCTGTGTCGATGCACAGATATTCTGCATTGGCCGCAAACCCCATGGCGGTTTCGCCTAGCACTTCGTCGCCTACTTTAAATTCATTCACATCCCCGCCAATGGCATCAATCACACCTGCGAATCCAGTTCCAGTAATGGGTACTTTGGGTCTCGGAAAACCGGTGGCGAAACGCGCCATAAAGGGCGTACCGGCTCGCATCATGGTATCGGCACGGGTGGCGGCACTGGCGTGGACGCGCACACGAATTTGCCCCGCCTGTGGTTCTGGCAAAGGCACCTCGGCCAAACTCAGTACGTGAGGGTCACCATAACGGCGATACACCACAGCTTTCATATTGGGCTCCTTTTGACTTACAGTGTAAGTTAAACATACACTGTAAGTCTCACCCTGTACATGGCCATTTTGTAACCCGTATGAATCCGCCTCCGTCAAACAAACCCCAAACCCAACCAACAGGCAAACCCGCGCTCAGCGAAGCCAAAATTCTTGATACCGCACTTACCCTTGCCAATGAGACGGGGCTAGAAGCGCTCTCCATGCGTAAGTTGGCTGACCGCTTGGGGGTGAAAGCCATGTCGCTGTACAACCATGTGGCAAACAAGGACGCCATGCTAGAAGGCATGGTGGAACGGGTGATGTCGAAAATGCAGTTTGAATGGCGTGGGCAAGACTGGCAGCAATGCATGTTGCTGCGAGCTCGGCAAGCCTATCACGTACTGTCGCGTTACCCTTGGGCCACGCAATTGCTGGTATCTCGCGTGAACGCAGGCGCAAATATGCTGCACTACGTGGACGATACTCTGGGATGTTTACACGAGGCCGGATTCAGCTTGGAAGATGCGGATCATGCTTGGAACGCCATGGACAGCTTTATTTACGGCTACATTTTGCAAGAACAAAACTTCCCGTTTGCCCCAGAAGAATACGCCAGCACGGCTGAAGCCTACCTTGATGCCGTGCCCGCCAGTGACTACCCCTACCTGCACCAGCTCACCAAAAAAGTCCTCAGCCAAGAGTATTCCGGCCTGCATGATTTTGAGCTGGGCTTTACCCATTTATTAAATGGCTTGGCTGGGCAGCTAGAGCGCAAATAATCTACCGGCTAATCAGCTGTACAAAAATAGTGCTATGGAATACACCTGCACACCTGCTAGACTTGTACGGTATTTCCGTACATATGGTGGCAAGCATGAATACCGTCAGCGTCAACCAGTTTCGAGACAAACTTAAAACCTTCATTGAAGAAGTGGTCACAAACCACACCCCTCTCAAGGTCACCCGAAGAGCAGGTGAAGCCTTTGTAGTTATGAGCGCCGATGACTGGGAACGTGAACAAGAAACTTTATATGTTTTGCAGAACACCAGCCTGATGCAGCAAATTGCGGAATCCGCCGCGACCCATAGCCAAGGAAGTGGCTATAAACCATCCAGTGAGGAAATTGATGAGATCACTGGTATTTGAAGGCAAAACATGGGAAGTCTACGAGACTCTGCGGGAGCGAGATAAAAAACTCCACAAGTCGCTTTGTAGAGTTTTGAAAGAAATGTTGCGTGGTGATCCCAGCCAAGGATCAGGTAAACCCGAACAACTGCGACACAACTTAACCGGCTTTTGGTCCAGACGAATTTCGCAAAAAGACCGGTTAATTTACAAATTCGACCAAGGCGCGATTTATATTTTCGCCATTGGCGGTCACTACGAAGACCACTAGGCCCGATGCTGATCGACTAAAATAGGGTTTCCATCTGGGTCCGTCACCACAAAAAACGCTGGGCCACTGCTGGCTTCGTCGGCTTCGGTATCTATCGTAACGCCCTGCGCCTTTAACGATTTTTGCAGTTCGCGCACATCCGTAAACGATGCTAATTCTTGCGCGTTTTGATCCCAACCTGGGTTAAACGTCAACGTATTCTTTTCGATCATGCCTTGAAACAAACCGATAATATGATCGCCGTTCTTTAAAATAATCCAGTTGTCTTTTACGTCGCCGCCATAAGCAACAAAACCCAACTTTTCGTAAAACGCTTTTGATGCTGCGATGTCCTTCACCGCAAGGCTGATGGAAAATGCACCCAAGTTCATATCAAACTCCTTCTGCTATTTTTCATCACGCTAGCGCAGTTTCACAGCGACGTCGACGTAGAAGTCCGCCCAGTTTGGACTGTTTATTAAGCGTCGTTGGTCAAGTGTGATCTGTTAACGGAAATGGGCCGTAATGGTAGACAAACCCATACAGACTAACAGTCTGCAGCACTCAAATAGGACACTGCCCATGAACGCACAAGTGCCCACTGAAAATCACACGCCCTACTCTCTAATTAAGCGCAACACTCAAGCCACGCAGGTGCTTTCCGAGCCGTTGGAAAAGCAATTAATTGGCAATATGGACCAAGTGTTATTTGAGCTTTGCCAAACCTTGTTTTTACAAGACGCCACCCACGAGGCCGCCCTTGAACTGTTTTCTGAATTGATTATTGATAAAGGTTCCGCCGACGAAGCCACACTGGATCAATGGTTAACGTTGCGGGACATCTTGCTACTGCATTCGCATCTTGGCAAAAGCCGTCAACATGAATCCGCTGCGTTAATTCACCTAGCCGCACAATGGATCGTCAACTGGCCTGTTGATCGCTCTGCCTTGTTCGAGCGCATCAGCCAATTACAAGCGCTGTTTGCGCCGGTTGAGCAGGCGCTTGTTAAATCGCTATTAAGAAGATACACCCAAATTAGAAATCAACTAGTGAACGCAAATTTACGTTTGGTCGCCCATTTAGCTGGTCGTTATCGAGAGAAGGGGTTGGATGTTGAAGAGCTTATTCAAGAAGGAACGTTAGGCGTGATACAAGCTGCCAATCGATTTAACGCTAGCTTAGGAAACCGCTTTACAACCTACGCGTATTGGTGGATTCAACAAGCGTTAAAACAAGCGCTGTCAGACAAGCGTGGCGCTGTTCGTTTACCAACCAACGTTACTGACCGAATCAGTTTTATTGAGCGCCACAAAGAAGCTTTTATACGTCAGCATGGTCGCATGCCTAATTTGGACGAGCTGCAAAAAATATCAGGGCTAGATAAAGCCGTACTGCAGCAGTTTCAACAAATAGGTAATTTGGGGGTATCGCTCAATTCCCCTATACACGAAAACGACGATGATGAAGCCATTGACTTTTTAAGTGATCAACACCGTCCAGTGGACGAAGAAATAGAGCAACTCAATCAGCAAGCGTCTATTAAACAACTGTTACAACTGTTAAGCGAACGTCAACGTCATGTCGTCAGTCTTTACTATGGCATCGGCGGGCACGAGCCGCTGACCTTTCGCGAAATCGCCCCCATTATTGGCATCACCCTTGAGCGCTGTCGTCAGATATACCACGAGAGTCTAAGCAAAATTAAAACGCATCTGACAACTTGTCAGACAGCAAGCCCATGGACTCCTTCAGATTACCTGTAGCTCATTAATTAAATTGGTTGGGCTAAACTAAATGGACAATAAACATGGGAATACAAGACTAGGGCCGAAATGCCAAGTTTTAAGATTACTCCGTTATTAGCAATGTTATTTCTATTACTAAGCAGCATGGCAAGTGCTCAGGAATCCGTAAGGATTCTTGCCGACGAGTGGTACCCCATGAATGGACAGCCTGACAGTGAAAAACCGGGCTACATGATCGAATTGGCAAAAGCCATCTTTGAGCCGCAATCCATCACGGTGAATTATCGAATTACCCCGTGGGAGCGTGCCGTGCAACGCACCCGCGTTGGCGCCAATGATTGCGTCGTGGGGGCCTATAAAGAAGATACGCCGGACTTTATCTTTCCTGACGAACATTGGGGTATCGACATCGTCCACTTGTACAAACTTAAAAGTGATCCTTGGCGCTATGACGGCAAGCTAAGTTCCTTTGCCAATCGTTCTGTTGGCATCATAAAAGGCTACCGTTACGGCGATGCATTTGATGAATACGCCGAAAAACATGCCGGAACCCTTTTCGAGTACGTATCGGGCGAAGATGGCTTAGATAAAAATATTCGAAAACTATTAAGCTTGCGAATAGACACCTTGGTTGAAAGCCGTCTAGTGATGGAAGCAAAAATAAAAGAATCCAGCGACTTCAACAGTGTCGTTTCGGCAGGTCCGCTAACCACTGGATTCCCAATGTACATCGCTTGCTCGCCCGCCACTGTAAATGGCAAGCGCTTCATTAATTTAGTGAACACCTTCATGCCAAAAATAAAGAGTGACGGCACTCTCGCCAATATTCTTGCACGATATGGCATCTCAGAATGGTGATGGAAAGCACCTGAATCCCTTCGTCAGTACTGACTGTACCTCACCAGACACTACCAGACCTTACCAGACCTTACCAGCTGTTAAATAGGCTGATTGAGTGTCATCACTTCCTTTTGCAAATTCAAGACGAAC
>JBFHVZ010000128.1:0-11585 GCA_041589295.1 Pseudomonadales bacterium | reverse complement strand
GTCAAACAAATCACTGGCTTGACCCGCTTTAAGCTCTAATTCGATTTCGCACAAGGCTGTATGTCGATCGTCTCGGCTGATGTGGCCTTCGTCCAACACCAATTCGATTTCACTTTGATTGTGTGACAACAGCCAAGTGGTGCGTTGAAAATCCGTTTTGAACAGTGGCTGGATATTGGCACGTACGCTTTCGTCTGGGCGTGCTTCGGCAGGCAGTGCGTCCCAATCCAATTCAGGGAGTTGCCCTTCGGCGACGTTCAACGGACTTTCCCATTCGCCGCGCTGATGCAAACCCGCGATGGCTGTGCCCTTGTTTTTTAGGGTTTGAACGTAATGGGTTGGGGTTTTGCGAATACGCAACGCCGCATGGCTTTGATTTAACAGTAGGTCTGGTGTATCGAAGTACTGGTTGTCTAAATGCTCGGTCTTGGGGGGCTGAAGGCTGATTTGGCGCAACGACTCATCGTTACGAAAAGCGTCGGCCGCTTCGCTTGCCAGCGTCAGCTTCAGTTCAATCTCTTTCATCTTGAATACGGCTTATTAATATTTTTTGCGGATATTATTTTTTGAATTGCTCAGTTTAGCAGAAGGAGTATGCTGCCTCACAGCGGCATTGCACGCTATGATCTCGGACAGCAAACAGCAAATCCCACCAGAGCTGTTACACTTCAAAAGGGCATAGCGAAGTAGCTCGACGTAATTGGTTAAGGAAACGGGTCATGGCCAAACTGCCCAGCATTATGCAACAACTCACCTCGCTAGTGGCGCTTCCCAGTGTTAGCTCGGCCTTGCCCGACTACGACCACTCCAATTTAGATGTGATTAACCAACTGGCCCAGTGGTGTGAAACTCTGGGCTTTACGGTGCATATTCAATGCGTGGATGAAGCGCGCAAAAAATACAACATGCTCGCCACGTTAGGACGCGGCCCCGGTGGCTTGGTGCTGGCGGGTCATACCGACACCGTGCCGTGCAACCCAGAGCGTTGGAGCAGCGACCCGTTTAAACTCACCGAAAAAAATAAGCGTTTGTACGGCTTAGGTACTTGCGACATGAAAGGCTTTTTTCCGCTGGCGTTAGCCGCTGCTGAAAAATTCAAAGCCCAAGAGTTAAAAGCCCCATTATTTATATTGGCCACCGCTGACGAAGAAACCAGCATGAGCGGTGCCCGTGCTCTGGCGACCTTGGGTTTGCCGAAAGCTCGCGCCGCTATAATTGGCGAACCCACAGGATTAAAACCTGTGAACATGCATAAAGGCATCATGATGGAAGCCGTGCGCATTACCGGCAAAGCAGGCCACAGCTCCAATCCACATTTGGGCAACAGTGCATTGGAAGCCATGCACGAAATGATGAGCGAATTATTAGACCTGCGTATGGAGCTGCAACAGCAGCACCGTCATACCGGTTTTAGTGTGCCGACGCCCACCATGAACCTAGGTTGCATCCATGGCGGTGACAACCCCAACCGTATTTGTGGCCAGTGCGAACTGCATTTTGATTTGCGGTTTATTCCTGGTATGGGCATTCACGCGCTACGCAATTTGATCGACCACCGCGTGCAACGCGTGGCTGCGAGCACAGGCACCGAGTGTGAGCGTTATCCATTATTTGAAGGGGTCGAAGCGTTTGCCTCGGAAGAAAACAGCGAACTGGTGCGTTTAGCAGAATCACTTTCGGGTCACGGCGCCGAAGCCGTCGCCTTCGCCACCGAAGCGCCGTTTTTAGCGGACCATAAAATCGACACCGTGGTCATGGGCGCAGGCTCCATCGACCAAGCTCACCAACCCGATGAGTTTTTAGCGTTGGATCAAATCACACCCATGGTGAATATCCTCACCGCTATGATTAAGCATTATTGTTTGTGATTGGCGGAAAGCGCTGGGCGGAAGACGAGAGACGGGAGACGAGAGACGCTAAACCAATTTCAAATCCTGCCGCGTTTGTATGTTTAACCTAAATGGATTTAAAGTCTCTTTCAAAGCCGCTATTGCAAAAAAACCGCTAACGATTTTTTATCGCTAGCGGTTTTTATTTATCTATCGAGCGACTAAGTCGGGTTTGCGTTTTCCGTCTCCCGTCCAGCATCCAGCGCCTAGTACCCTTAGCCTCGTGCAGCGAGCTTATGCATCGCACGCTTTGCTGCGGCACGAACTTGTTTCGGTGCTGTACCACCTAGGTGATCGCGGGCGCTGACTGAGCCTTCTAATGTCAGTACTTCAAACACGTCGTCGCTGATCATGTCGCCGAACTGTTGCAGTTCTTCCAATGACATTTCACCCAAGTCTTTTCCTGTCTTCACACCGTAACCTACAGCGCTGCCCACAATTTCGTGGCTGTCGCGGAAAGGTACGCCTTTGCGTACTAGGTAGTCGGCCAAATCCGTTGCGGTAGAGAAACCACGCAGGGCGGCTTCGCGCATGACTTCGCGGCGCGGTTCAACGTGGGGCATCATGTCGGCGAAGGCACGCAAGCTGCCACCTAGGTTGTCGATGGTATCGAACAACGGCTCTTTGTCTTCTTGGTTGTCTTTGTTGTAGGCCAGTGGCTGAGACTTCATCAGGGTCAACAGGCTAACTAAGTGGCCGAAGACGCGACCGGCTTTACCACGGACGAGTTCGGGCACGTCTGGGTTTTTCTTCTGCGGCATGATGGACGAGCCGGTACAGAAGCGGTCTGGCAGGTTGATGAAGTTGAACTGTGCCGACGCCCATAGCACCAGTTCTTCGGAGAAGCGGCTGAGGTGCATCATGATGGTGGATGCAGCGGCGGTGAATTCGATGGCGAAGTCACGGTCGGATACGCTGTCCAGTGAGTTTTCGGTGGGTGCGTCAAAACCCAGCAATTGCGCAGTGTAGGCGCGGTCGATGGGGTAGGTGGTGCCAGCCAATGCAGCAGCGCCCAGTGGCATGATGTTCACGCGCTTGCGGCAATCTTGTAGACGGGCGTAGTCGCGCTCAAGCATTTCGTTCCACGCCAGCAGGTGGTGACCAAAGGTCACAGGCTGGGCGGTTTGCAAGTGGGTGAAGCCGGGCATAATGGTGTCGGCTTCTTTTTCGGCTAATTCGATCAGACCTTTTTGCAGGCGTGTAACTTCGCTGCTGAGGTGGTCGATTTCGTCGCGCATGTACAGACGAATGTCGGTGGCCACTTGGTCGTTACGGCTGCGGCCGGTGTGCAGTTTTTTACCTGTGATGCCTATTTTTTTGGTCAGTGCGGCTTCGATGTTCATGTGAACGTCTTCTAGCTCGATGCTCCACTGAAAGTTGCCCGCTTCGATATCGGCTTTGATTTCGCCTAGACCGTTGATGATGTCATCGCGCTCTTGGTCAGACAGGACGCCGACCTTGGCTAGCATGGTGGCGTGGGCGATGGAGCCTTGGATGTCTTGTGCGTACATGCGCTGGTCAAACTCAACCGAAGCGGTGAAGCGTTGTACGAAGGCGTCGGTGGCTTCGCTGAAGCGACCGCCCCAGCTGGAGTTGGTTTGTTGGCTCATGGGCGAGATCCTGCTGAAAGAGTGTTGGCCAAAAGGGCTGGCGGAAAAAATGCGCGCATTATACTCAGTGTAGTCGCCGCTGTCCTGTGGGGCGGTTTGCTGGCTAAAGCCAACTTGGGATACTTTCGTAAGCCGCGTTGCGATTAGCAGGCCCACCCGAAATGAAGCAGATTCGAAATATTGAGACGCCTGCGATTTGCTGGCGGCTGAAGGAAGATGCCAAGGTGGCCTTGGGTGTCAGCTGACCTCGGTTTTTTTGCATGTAGCGTCATCCCCTTTGGCAAGCTTGTTGGCGCTAGGCGCTGCTTCGGGTTTGCCTAATATTTGATGGTCTGATTTTGCAGTGTTCCGATAGCAAGGTGCCGAGCAGGCAACCCCTTCGCAGCGATACGCGCTGCGCAAGCATTCCCAAATGGGATTTGGCTTTTGCTGAATCATTGTCGGTAGTATTGCAGCCAACTTGGGATACTTTCGTAAGCCGCGTTGCGATTAGCAGGCCCACCAGAAATGAAGCAGGAATGAAGGTGTTGCGACGCCTGCGATTTGCTGGCGGCTGAAGGAAGATGCCAAGGTGGCCTTGGGTGTCAGCTGGCCTCGGGGTTTTTTGCATGTCGCGTCATCCCCTTTGGTAAGCTTGCTGGCGCTAGGCGCTGCTGCGGGCTTGCCTAATTGTTGGGGGTCTGGTTTTGCAGCGTTCCGATAGCAAGGTACCGAGCGGGCAATCCCTTCGCAGCGATACGCGCTGCACAAGCATTCCCAAATGGGATTTGGCTTTTTGCGGTATCGCTGTCCGCTAGCCGCTCATCACAAAAAACGTCACTCTGAGAAGTCAGCCCTTGAGTCCAATCTGGGCTTGCGCCAGTATGCGCCCATGCAAATGCAAAATAATAAAAAGCAGGATGTCGCCCAAGCGCAAACCGACTCCGAAGCCTTGATTCCAGACCTATGCCAAGGCCGCGCGGTGCTGTGGTTGATTCTATTCAGCGAGGCCCTAGTACTGGTGCTGATATTGCTATCGAGCAACGTCCTGAGCTTTCAATGGGGTGACTTTGCATTACTGTCTTTTTACGTACAGTGGGTCGTGCTCATTACCGCTGCCTGCCTCTGTCGCATACGTCTACACGTCAAACACCTTAGCCTAAGCCAACTGCTCATCTTGACCTTTGTCACCATGATGGCGGTAAACCTCATCATTAGCTGGTGCACCCAGTTTGGTCTGAATCGGTTTATGGATATGGGCCTCGATTGGCAATGGATCTTGCGGAATCAAATCATCAGCGCCGTGGTTGCCTTGTTATTGCTTCACTACTTTTATGCACAACTGCAATGGCGTTTACAAAGTCGATCAGAATTACAGGCTCGCGTGCAGGCATTGCAAAGTCGCATCCGCCCGCATTTTTTGTTTAACAGCATGAACATCATCGCCAGCTTAATACATGTTGACCCAGACAAGGCCGAACAAGCCGTCGAAGATTTAAGTGAATTGTTTCGCGCGAGCTTGAAAGAAGCTGGTGTGGAAGTGAGCCTAGAGCAAGAGTTGGAGTTGTGTAAAAAATACGTACACATCGAACAACTGCGTTTGGGCGAGCGCCTAAACGTCAACTGGCAGGTGGAAGCAAAACAGGATTCGCCGATCCCGATGCTGACCCTGCAACCTTTGTTAGAAAACGCCATATTGCATGGCATACAACCCCTAGCGAAAGGGGGCGAAATTGACGTCAGTATTCGTCAAACGCACCATAGTATATTTATCGAAGTTAGTAACCCGCACCCACAACAGGTAATGAACGAGCGCCATGAACGAGGAAATAAAATGGCGCTAGAAAATATACGGCATAGGTTGGCGGCGCTTTATGGTGAACAAGTCACCATGTGGAGCGGTACCGAGTCGCGTAATGGCGATGTCCTATATGTCACACGCATACAATATCCGCTAACCGGCAAGCTCTGAAGAATCACTATGAACGTTTTAATTGTCGATGACGAAGCACTGGCCCGCGCCCGCATTCATCGCTTGCTAACGCAAGTGGGCGAGTTTGAAACTATTCACGAAGCCGAAAACGGCAAAGACGCCGTGGAAAAAGTGCAAAAACTTTTGCCAGACCTTGTGCTTATGGATATCCAAATGCCAGTAATGGATGGCATAGAAGCGGCTCGTCATATTAGTGAACTGGATACACCACCGGCCATCGTATTTTGTACCGCACACGACGAATTTGCGCTGGAAGCCTTCAACGTACAAGCCGTGGGGTATTTGTTAAAACCTGTACGTGCGCAAAATTTAAAACAAGCGCTGACTAAAATCAGCAAGATCAATAAAGTACAGGCGCGCGAACTCAGTCGCGAAGAACGTCGTACTCACATCAGCATTCGCACCCATCAAGGGTTAGAACTTATTCCAGTCGAAAACATTCGTCTGTTTAAAGCGGATCAAAAATACACGTCTGTGTTTCATGCCAGCGGCGAAGACGCCCGCGAATCCCTGATAGACGAACCCCTTAAATCCCTCGAAGAAGAATTTGGCAGCCTATTTGTACGCGTGCATCGCAACTCGCTAGTGGCCGTGCGACATGTCACCGGTATGCAAAAACAAGACGACGGTAGTCATTGGCTGGTGTTGGATAACATGAACGAAGACGTGCCGGTGAGTCGTCGGCACTTGGCAGGTGTGCGTAAGCTGCTTAAAACGCTTTGAGCTTATTGCTAGTAATTTTTTGACTTTCTTCTTGCCATAAAAGCAACGAATAACATAAGCCAGGCTGAGTTTGATCCAGCTCCGTCAGACTCGGATGCCGTTTTTATTTCGTAGTTGCTATATATATAAAATGATTGAAATGAAGATGAAAAATTACTTATGACATCGTCCTTTGTTAACTTAACAAAAAGGTCATACACTTCAAGGTCTATATCTAGATTCTGACTGGGTTCCAACTCGAGGCACAACTTGAACTGATCGTTTTCACGGGTGATTAGTTTGGCTTGTGTGCATGGTTGAGGAATGGTGGATTTGGTTGGGTACAAATAAGAGCTATGAAAATAGCCAAACTGTGAATTGGATTGTTGATGTAGTTTTACGTTGATATTTCGTATCGACGGCATTGTAGTTTCATGCAGTGTTGCGTCTTCTTGTAAGGTTG
Organism: Pseudomonadales bacterium; assembly: GCA_041589295.1. Taxonomy (GTDB): domain Bacteria; phylum Pseudomonadota; class Gammaproteobacteria; order Pseudomonadales; family Oceanobacteraceae; genus Bermanella. The sequence continues at coordinate 4,949 of JBFHVZ010000128.1, read as the reverse complement.
TGGGGATTATTTCCAATTTGAAAATGATAAGTTCTTTATCAGATTGATACTCAAACTCATGATGCAATTCAATTTCGGCAGTGTACGAGGGCGCTAAATCCGAAAAGACTTTATTAGACAAGTAGAAAACGGAAAAGTCAGCACTTATATCTCGATCTGATATGGTATGTGGAGAAGGAAAGTCATAGGTAAAGACATCTTCCATCTGGCCGCAATGTTTAACATCACCGCTGATAAAATTACACTGTTTAAACAGTGCGTCTAATTGCTCCTTATCTGAAGGCAGTAGGTCTTTATTTATTGTTATCTTATAGAGGTTTACAGATAGCTCTGATTCAAGCGGGTTGCGGATAAGGGTTACTTCCTCCTCATTAATTCGGTCTATTCGGTTGTAATAGAGATACGAAATACTAATTGAGTCTGAAAGCTGTTCAGCTATTGATTGTTGGAGCGTTAAAAGTAATCCAGATAATACGGCTAGATATTTAATGACTTGCAACTGTGCAATCCCTTGCAAAAAAATAGTTTGTGATTATGTGCTTGAATTAAAGCCTAACTTCAATGCCTTGAGCTTGCATGTGCTCTTTGGCTTCTTGCACCGAGTGCTCACCAAAGTGAAAAATACTGGCGGCTAAAACGGCGTCGGCTTTGCCTTCTAAAATTCCGTCGGCTAAATGTTGCAGGTTGCCCACACCGCCTGAGGCAATGACAGGCACCGCGACCGCGTCTGAAATGGCGCGGGTCAATTCCAAATCAAATCCGGTTTTAACACCGTCTTTATCCATACTGGTCAGCAGTACTTCGCCCGCGCCGTAGCCGGTCATTTTTACAGCCCATTCAACGGCGTCGATGCAGGTGGGTTTGCGCCCACCGTGGGTGAAGATTTCCCACTTATTGGCTTCGCCTTCGGCGCTGACTTTTTTCGCATCAATGGCAATTACAATGCATTGTGAACCAAATTTTTGTGCCGCTTCGCGTACAAATTCTGGATTCGTAATGGCCGCTGAGTTGATGGACACTTTATCTGCACCGGCATTAAGCATGTTGCGAATGTCGTCGATGGTGCGAATACCGCCGCCAACCGTTAGCGGAATAAATACTTGTTCGGCAATGGCTTGGACGGTGTGAATGGTGGTGTCACGGCCTTCGTGGCTGGCGGTGATGTCCAAGAAAGTTATTTCGTCTGCGCCTTGTTCGTCGTAGCGTTTGGCCACTTCAACAGGGTCGCCTGCATCGCGAATGTCAACGAATTGCACGCCTTTTACGACGCGACCATTTTCGACGTCTAGGCAGGGGATGATTCTTTTTGCTAAACCCATAAAATCATTCTCGCTTATTGGTACTTGCCAATACCTCGTTAAAAATTCGTTTTTCCTCGTTACATAGCGGAGCTATGCGCCTCGCAAAAACGAATTTTTGCCTTGTCTTGGCTGCGTCCAATACAGCTCTAAAAGTTTCGTTGTAGAAAGGTCACCTGACCGTTTCTTAAAAGCGTTTTTCGTATAGCGGCTCGCTAAACGTTACGCTTCGCCATCCCATTCAAGGAAGTTCTTCAACAACTGCAAGCCGGCGGTGTGACTTTTTTCGGGGTGGAATTGCACCGCGAAAACATTGTCCTGACCGATGGCGGCGGCGAAGTCTTTGCCGTAATGACCGTGGCCTTTAATTTGGTTTGGGTTGGCGGCGGCGACAAAGTAGCTGTGTACAAAGTAAAAGCGGCTGTTGTCTTCGATGTTTTGCCACAGTGGGTGATTCACTTGTTGCACTTGATTCCAACCCATGTGCGGCACTTTTAATTTTTCGCCGTTTTCTACTAGGTTGTCGCCGAAGAATTTTACTTCGCCGTCAAACATGCTCAAGCAAGGTACGCCGCCGTTTTCTTCGCTGTGGTTCATCATGGCTTGCATGCCCACGCAAATGCCCAGCAAAGGTTTGCTTTTTGCAACTTCGGCCACCACTTGGTCAACGCCTAGGCGTTTGATTTCGCCCATGCAGTCGCGCATGGCACCGACACCGGGTAACACGACGTGGTCGGCTTTGGCGATTTGCTCAGGGTCGGCGGTGACCAGCACTTTGGTGTGGTGGTCGCTGACGTACTCCAGCGCTTTGGAGGCGCTGTGTAAATTTCCCATGCCATAATCTATTACGGCACAAACTTTACTACTCATATATTAATTCGCTTTCTGGAGCTCGCTAATACTACGTTATAAATTCTCTCAGAATCCTCATTTAGTAAACTAAACTGCGGTTCTTCGAGAATTTATGCCTTGTCTTACCTTCGCCCAGTTCAGCTTCCTTTAAGAGTTAGCTGGTTAACAGGCGCGTTAAAAAGTTTATCGCCTTCCTCATGTGCTAAAGCACACTGCGGAGTCTCAAAACTTTTTGCCTTGTCTCATCATCGCCCAGTGCAGCTTGTGACGTTCAAACTGCGACTATTTGGTCATTCAGAATTATAACGAGCCTTTGGTGGACGGCATGATGCCGGCCATTCGCGGGTCTGCGGTGATGGCCATGCGTAGGGCGCGGCCAAAGGCTTTGAATACGGTTTCGATTTGGTGGTGCGAGTTGTGACCTTTTAGGTTGTCGATGTGTAAGGTCACTCCGGCGTGGTTTACGAAGCCTTGGAAGAATTCGTAAAACAGTTCGGTATCGAATCCACCGATGCTGGCGCGGGTAAACGGGATGTTGTATTCCAAACCCGGACGACCAGAAAAGTCGATCACTACGCGGGACAAGGCTTCGTCTAATGGCACGTAAGCGTGGCCGTAACGAGTAATGCCTTTTTTGTCGCCCAGTGCTTTGGCAAATGCCTGACCCAGGGTGATGCCTGTGTCTTCAGCGCTGTGGTGGTCGTCAATGTGGTTGTCGCCTTTACAGACGATGTTCAGGTCGATCATGCCGTGACGGCCAATCTGATCCATCATGTGTTCAAGGAAAGGCATTCCCGTGTCGAATTGGGTTTTGCCGGTACCATCAAGATTGATGTCCACTTTGATTTGCGTTTCTAGGGTATTACGCTCAACAGAAGCTGTACGCTCCGCCATGAGTCTCTCCGCGCTGGGCTGTAGAAGGGGCGGGATTATACCCGATATTCTGGTCTTTGGTTAAGCACCGATCAACCAGATCGACGCGGATGGAAAGGGGTTCAGCTTGGGTTCAGTCACCCTGCCTAAGCTGGTGTGCGGTTATCTGCTCCATTCTGGCGATGGCGCTAAACAGTGTCAGTGGTTAGAATCGCGCAACCGTAATGAGAGGGTGACGTTTTGCCTGTGTATTTGGAGTGGGTTGAACAACCCAGCGAACAAGATTGGATTGACCTCGGGAAACTTTATAAAGAAGTTCCGGGTCAGTGGTATTCAGACTACGGTGTTGAGACGGTGCAGGATTATGTGGCGGCTCACGGTGGCGACGATCAGCGCTTGCTGGCGGCAGGCCGATTTAATGATCGCCTCATTACGACGGCTTCGTTGGTCCCTGTCGAACAGGGTTACGCCATTCAGCATCTCGCGGTGCGGGCGGTCACTCAGGGTCGCGGTGTAGCGCGTCAGTTGGTGGTGCGGTTAGCTCAATGGGCGGATGCCAATCAGATAACTTTGGTGGTAAATGCCGATGAGCCAGAGTTATCTAAACTTACAAATAAATTAGAAGAACATGGATTTAGTGCGGAACAGGGGTGCTGGGTTAGACAGCCTGCTTAGCTAATTTGCTACTGTCTATTGAGTGCAACAATTAATTGGTAAATTCGCCGTTTATTGATGTGCCATACCTGCCTACTATGTGCCGCTAAATGCTTTAGGAGAATGTCATGCGTGTATTTTTCAGTGCTTTGGTTTTGATGCTGGCGTCGTTGTCGGCAGTAGCTGATGAGCCAAAGGCTTTGGTCAAGGGTGCCGCCGATAAGTTGCTGGCGCAGATTTTGGCGAACAAAGAAAAGGTCGACGCGAATGTGGATTACCTCGCGTCGTTGATCGAAACAAACTTGATTCCCATTGTTGACCAAGAGCGTATGGCCAAACTGGCGCTGGGTAAGCACTGGGGGGAAGCTACTGGCCAACAGCAAAAAGACTTCATTGACGGGTTTCGTGGGTTGTTGATTCGTACTTATTCCGGTGCTTTTCGCGCGTACAATGGTCAAGAAGTTACCTACGGTGAAACCCGTATGGACGACACCCAAACCAAAGCCATTGTGAATTCGGCGATTGTTCAGCCAGGCGGTACAAGTATCGACATTCAGTATCGTTTGTTCAAAGACGAAGACAACGGTCAATGGAAGGTGTTTGATGCCAAGGTAGCCGGTTTGGGCTTGCTTAAAACCTATCGTGCTCAATTCACCGATCAAATCCAACGTGATGGCATCGATAAGACCATCGCGCAGTTAAAAGCCGGTCAGTAATACCCGCTCATTTGCTTGGCACAAAGGTGCGAAAACCACCTTGGGCTAAGCCCGCCCAATGTTGCTAATGGTTTGATTTAACAAGGCCTTCGGCCTACCCTTAACCTATGCTACGCGTCCTATGTGGCAAGGGTTGAGCATGTGAGAAAACACGATTTTAACGCTTGGAGCAGGTTACTATTTCTGGGATTCACCCTCCTGGCCTTGCCCACCTATGCCGACCTAAAACCCCACCAAGTTAAAGCCGCCTACCTCTATCAAATCAGCAAATTTGTTTTTTGGCCCGAAGAGCTTCGGCAGTCGGCCAGCGCCTTTCATTTATGTCAGCTTGGTCCAGACAACTACGATGGCATGCTGCAAAAAATGCAGGGTCGTATGGTGTTTAAAAAACCCATAGAAGTTCGCCAAGTCAGCTCACTGAAAGCCGCTGAAAATTGCCATTTGTTAGTGATTTCGGATCCTGCGCGACTCGAAGGTACCGAACTCAGTGATTGGTTAAACTCGCACTCGGTTTTGACCGTAGTGGATGGTAATGAACACGTGAGCAAAGGTATGG
>JBFHVZ010000127.1:0-11619 GCA_041589295.1 Pseudomonadales bacterium | reverse complement strand
GTGCCATGCAAGAGCATGTTGAAACCTTGAATACCGAGTTGTCTCGTGACACCCACATGAACAACCGCAACCGTGGCTTTAAGTCGCAGGTGCAAGTGGCCGTGGCCAGCATGAAGGCTGGATTAACCGCGGGTGCCATGTTGAGTCATGGTGGATATGACACCCATGGCAACCACGATAACTCCCATTACCCTAATATGGGTGACTTGCTTGAAGGTTTGGATTACCTAATGTTGGCATTGAATCAACTAGGTATTGCCAATAAAACCACTGTGATTGTGGGTTCTGACTTTGGACGTACGCCGTTCTATAACTCAGGTAACGGTAAAGATCATTGGAACGTTACTAGTATGATGGTGGTGCGACCTTCAGGTAATGGCGGCAAGGTGTTTGGTGCGACCAATGATAAGTTCAATGCATTGGCAGTGAATGCACAAACTGGTCAAGCCGATTCCAATGGTATTGTCATTACCCCGGCCCATGTGCAAAAACAATTGCGCAAATTGGCGGGTATTGACGAAACCTTGGCCGCTGCAGGCTTCCCACTGGGCGTCGAAGACATTAACCTGTTCGACTAACCTGTGCTTTCTGTTGGACTAAAGTCCAACCTACATGTGTGCTGTATAAACGTGGCATGGTAGGTTGGGCTCGGCGCGCCCTTCGTGGTTATTCGCTTTTAAAAACAGAAATAATTAAGACGTGACATGAAAGGATCTACCGTGAAAAAAACGCTGCTGTTTATTTCATCTCTCATTTTGACAATGGGTTTGTCAGCCCAAGCCGCAGCCGTATCGGTTGGTGAAAATGCTCCTCAGTTTTCGTTACCGCAATTAGAAGGTGGTAAGAAACTGAGCTTAAGTGCGTATCGTGGCAAAGTCGTGTATGTAGACTTTTGGGCGTCTTGGTGCGGCCCTTGTCGTCAGTCATTGCCCCTGATGAACGAAGTTCGAAACAAATTAAAGAGTAAAGGGTTTGAAGTGCTTGCGGTGAACTTGGATGAAGAACCCGAAGCCGGCTTGGCCTTTTTAAAGCAGTTTCCTGTGGACTACCCCGTTGTCTCCGACACGCAAGGCAAAACCCCAGAACTTTATGGTGTTCAAGGTATGCCCACGTCGTATTTGATTGATCGTAAAGGGCAAGTTCAGCTCGTTCATGTTGGATTTAAAAAGAGCGATATGGCCGAACTAGAACATCAAATTAACCTGCTGTTGAAGAAAAAATAATCATGCGTATTTGGATAGCAACCGCCTTGGTATTAAGCCTTTCTGCTTGTTCACAAGTTAAACCTTGGGAGCGCGGCCATTTGGCGGACCCAAATATGGCTTGGCAACCCATGCCGCAAAAGTCTTTGCTGGATAACCACATCTATTTCAGTAAGGAAGCGTCCTCTGGTGGCGGGCAAGCGGCAGGTGGCGGCTGCGGCTGCAACTGATGTAGTAGTGAAGCTGGTGCTGCGTTTTAAATCTTTTTAACCCGTTACATAGCGACGCTATGGGGACGTTAATAAGGTTTTTAGCTTTGCCTTAGCACTCCCGATCACACTTCTATGTCATTGATGAAATATTGGATGGTTTTCATTTGCTTTATTGCGTCTTGAATGCTGAATCTTGTGGCACTAGCTCTGCTAGCGATATGAAAAGTTATGAAAAATAAAAAATCTTCAGCGTTATCTGCACTTACAATGTCGGCCATGGCCATTCCGGGTATGAATGCAACCGTGGCACAAGCGGATGTAGCGCCTGAAAACAGCGTATTTAGTTATCGCTATACCAACTATCAAGAAGCACAAGCGCCAAAAGAGCGTGTGTACAGCGGTTCCTTAGATCGCTACAACATTCAAGTGCATCAGTTTAGTTTGCTAACCCCCATCAAAGAAAAATACTCACTTAAAACCGATTTGGTTGTGGAATCCATGAGCGGAGCATCACCCAGTCGCAGCGAAAAACTGGATGATGGCAGTACCCGTTTGTATATGAGCGGAGCCACCATTGATGAGCAACGAGTTGATTTGTACGTTGCGCCAAAACGTCATTTTGAACACGGTAATCTCGGTGCAATGATGTCGATCTCAAAAGAAAACGACTATCAAAGCACGGCGTTAGGTGCCGACGGTGCGTTGGAAATCTTTAATAAACACACAACCTTATCTGCATCGCTTTCTTGGTCGCGCGACGAGTTAGATCCAACGGGTGGCGGTGAAGCAGAAGGCAAAACCAAAGACAGTTTTTCGTTTTACGAAGGCGTGAGCCAAATCATTGATAAGTACCGAGTTTTTCAGGCCGGTTTTGGTTATACCCGTCACTCGGGTTATTTGACAGACCCTTACAAAGGTTTCGATTTACGACCAGACGAACGGAATCAATACACCTTAACCACGGCGTATCGGCATTACTTAAATCTACCAGCACTGGGCGCAGGGGCTTGGCACTTAGATTATCGTTATTACGAAGACAGTTGGAAGATCCGATCACACACGATTAGCACCTCGTGGTGGAAGGATGCACAAGTGTGGGGGCAAAACCTGACGTTTGCGCCTAGCTTGCGTTATTACATGCAAAACAGTGCGTACTTTTACACGTTGGATGCCAACCCAACCACAGAGTTTTACTCCAGTGATGCGCGGCTGTCTGCGTTCGGTGCCTTTACCTTCGGTTTAGACGCTAAGTGGCGAACGCAAACCGCGACTTACACCTTTGGCTTCTCGCAATATCTAAGTTCAGAAGACTGGAACTTACTGGAAGGCGAAGGTGATGAAGCCCCTGGCTTGGTGGATTTTACGACCATCAGTTTAGGCGTGGATTATCCGTTCTAGCTTAATGCATTTAAATTCGACTTGTTTTAACAGCGAACGTTTTGGTTTTTTGTGAAACACGCCTCTGCTCAAACGAGTGATCCGTTCGCGGTTCACTCGTTGTCGTTTAAAGCCATGGGCTCACCTTGTACTTTGCATGCACAGGGTGAGCGCGCACACGTGCTATCGGTTTTGCAATCAGCAAAGCAAGAAGTTCAACGCCTAGAACAAAAATACTCGCGTTATTTAGATACCAGCGTTACCCAAACCATCAATACACAAGCCGTAAAGCAAAAGGTTGCGGTGGATGCGGAAACAGCCGGCTTACTGAATTACGCGCAAATCTGCTATGAACAAAGCGATGGCCAGTTTGATATTACCAGCGGGGTATTGCGTCGAGTTTGGAACTTCCGCGAAAACCGTTTACCAACGCAGCAAGAGATAGAAGCCTGTTTAAAAAGTGTAGGCTGGCAGTATGTTGAATGGGATGGGCAGGGCATTCGATTTACGCGGCCGAATATGGAAGTGGATTTTGGCGGCGTGGTAAAAGAATTCGCCGCTGATCGTGTCGCGGCCATGTGCGAACAGCTGGGTTTAACCGCTGGGCTAATTGAATTGGGTGGGGACATCCGCGTCATTGGGCCCAAGAAAACTCCCGAGCAGAAAACCGAACCTTGGATGGTGGGTATTCGTCATCCACAAACAGGTGAAGCCATGGCCAGTATTCCAGTGTGGCAAGGGGGCATTGCCACCAGTGGCAGTTACGAACGCTTTATGGTGGTGGATGGTAAACGCTATTGTCATATCCTTAATCCTAAAACGGGTTGGCCGGTGCGTGGTGTTGCGTCGGTTTCGGTGTTGGCACCGCAATGCGTGGTGGCAGGCAGTTTAACGACCATGGCCATGCTAAAAGGAAAGCACGCCCACGATTGGTTAGCGCAGCAAGACGCAACGTTTTTACTACTAAGCGATGACGGCGCTGTTTCGGGTTCGTTAGGCGACGACATTTTGAATCCTTCATAGAAAACTTGAAAAATCCTCACTGGCGTTTTTTGCCTTTGTACATCATGCTTTTCTGATCAGTTTTGAGAAGTGAAGTAATGAGTATGACGGTACAAGATATCATCCAAAAACGCATAGCCTTGGCAGAAACCCGCGTTACCAAAGCTGTTTTCCCCGAAACGACCAATCATTACGATACCCTGTTTGGCGGTACCGCATTGCAATGGATGGATGAAATATCGTTTATTGCCGCAACCCGTTTTAGTCGTCAACGTATGGTCACCGTTAGTTCAGATAAAATTGATTTTAACCACCCTGTATCTGTCGGCAGTATTGTCGAATTGGTTGCCACCGTGGTGCACGTGGGCAACACCAGCTTAAAAGTGCAGGTGGATATGTTTGTTGAAAGCATGTACGAAGACGGTTGCGAACAAGCCATAACCGGCACGTTTAGTTTTGTGGCCATCGACGAGCATAAAAAGCCCGCGCCGGTATTGCCAGAACACTTCATCGAAAGCGAACGTGCGGCTGGCAAATAGCGGTACTCCTACCCTGTACTGAATGCTTCACAGCCATAGCGGCGATCCTGTAAGTCCGGTACGTGATTGACCGATTAAAAATCAGGCGCGCAATAAAACTGCATACGTTGATGATTGATCGGGTGATTAAACCTTAGTACTTCGGCGTGTAGGTTTAAGCGCGGTGCGGCTGCCAGAGCCTGTTCGTGAGCATACAAATTATCACCAATAATGGGCGTGCCCATATGTGCCATGTGCACACGCAATTGGTGTGACCTTCCGGTAACGGGGGTCAGCCGCACCCGAGTACAAACCTGATGGCCAATCGTCAAATACTCCAGCACATGCCAATGGGTCAGCGCTGCTTTTCCCTCGGGGTGGATTTCTTGCCTTGGACGGTTGGGCCAATCACAGCGTAGCGGCCAGTCCACTTGTCCTTGTTCTGATAGCTTGCCATAAACAATGGCTTGATAAGCCTTGTTGACGTGTCGTTCTTGAAATTGACGGGCCAAACTTTTACGCGCAGCAACCGTCAGTGCAAACACCATAATGCCCGAAGTAGGCTGATCTAAGCGGTGCAGTAATTCAATGTCGGGATAGCGTTGTTGCAGTCGATAATGCACAGAGTCGCGAATGGTTCTTCCCGGTTGCGACAGAAGCCCACTGGGTTTATCCACTAACAATATGTGAGCATCGTGGTATAAGGTTCTCATTTACTGCTAAGTGCCATTTGAGGTGTATGTGTCCAGAAAACGCTGTGAAGGTTGTGATCGCCCGGTGGCGGTTTGTCTTTGTGATCACTGGGTGCAAGTGACTTCTCCCGTGAAGGTGGTGATTTTACAGCACCCCTCCGAACGAAAACAGGCGTTGGCGACTGTCCCAATCTTGCAGCATTGTTTATCACCGCTGATGGTTTGGGTAGGTGAAGAATTCGGCCATGAATCACAGGCGGAACAGCACGCACAGATTAATAAATGGCTTGCGGATTCAGCCGGTGTGCGTGTGTTGTATCCCGCAACATCCGCTGAGCAGTGGGATTGTTCTCTTCATAATGATCCTGCTTGTCATGAGCGCGCAGCGCCAGTGCGACAACGTGAATCGACGGCGAACATTCATACGCTGATAGTTGTGGATGGGACTTGGCGCAAGGCTAAGCGCATTTGGCATTTAAACTCTTGGTTACAAGCGATACCAAGTGCTTGTCTGACTGGGTTGCCTGCGTCCAATTATCGCATCAGAGCGTCTCAGGTGGAGGGCGGTGTCTCCACCCTCGAAGCGGTTGTTGCTGCGCTTAACTATTTAACCGATGACCTAACCAATGATTTAGCCAGTGACTCAGGCAATGACCCTACGGGCGGCGTAACTGGACAAGGCCGTTTTGACGAGCTGATTAAACCGTTTGCAGCCATGGTGGATATGCAAATAAAAAAAATGGGCGCTGATGTATTCAACGCCCATTACGGTAAACAAGAGAGCAAACAAGAGGACAGCGAAGCAGATTGATTAGCCCAACGGCTAATTAGTTGCCTTCGGCCACCTGTGTGCTTTGCTCAACCACGCGATTCAAACCGAGAATGTCGTTTTTAAAATCACGGTTAACTGGGTTTTCACCAATCCAAACTGACAGTAACGCGCGGAAGAACAGGTCGCCCTTGATCACGCCTTTTTCCACACCCTTGACGGTCACCACGGTACCTTTACCGGGAATGAAGTCAAATACCGACTCCTCTCCACGATGTAATTTACCGTCGTAATAACTCAACATTTGTTCGATTTCGTCATGCAGTTCGCGATGCTCTGCTTCCGAGATATTCACAATAAGGGCTTCTTGTAGGGCGCTAGCAATACGGCGTGCGCCTACTTTTTTCATTAATACGTGGAAAACCATGCGCTTGTGCGTTGTGTTGTCTGCCAAGATTTCTTCAGCGGAACTGGATGGGTTTTCCAAATACAACGCGCCCACGTAACTTTTCACCAGTAAGTACAACTCACGCAGTGCAGCGCCGTTCAATTTTAATTCTGGGTGGGTAGCCGTGGCAGGGACCACCTCGGGCAAATCAACGTCGGCCACATCGTAGGCCTGAGTAGACAGCGACGAAATCATTAACGCGAGGAAGGTGGCACAAAGTAGGGTGATGTGGCGCATACTGTTGCTCTTATAGTTCTAATGCATTAGATAGGTTGGGCACCAAATTTGTGAGCCAGTTATATCCCACTCATTGAACAGGTTCAATAAGTGAATGGGACATGGTCGGATTTGTGGGTGAACGATTGTTTAATAATGTGACAAAGGTAACCAATCTGCATGAGTGGCGCAAAGCGACCATTTTGCCTAAATTTCTGGCTTTACTTTGTCAATATCGCATCCCAAGCCTGCCTTAGGCATAATTCGCCCTCGTGCAAAACAGGTGATGTATGCAGATTCGCAATTTCTTTTGGTATGTATTGAGCAAACCCTTGGGTGAGGCCCATGAACTGGCCGCTAAGCTGTCGGAGCATGGTTTTAAACCCTGTAATCATCAACAGCAAATGTCGCAGGGTTGGGTCCCCCCTGTGGGTGATGAGGTGGTTTATGAGGCTCATGGCGCACAACTACTTATGCTAAAGCAGGAAAAACGCCTGTTGCCGGGCTCTGTGGTGAACGAGTATTTACAACAGAAGATTGAGCACTTCGAAGCGGAAGAAGGCTATAAACCGGGCCGCAAAGTGCGCCAACAAATGAAGGATGACCTTGTCATCGAACTGTTGCCCAAGGCCTTTACTAAAAGCAGTCGCATCCCTGTTTTGGTCTTTCCTCGCCAAGGTTGGTTGTTGGTGTTGGGGGGAAGCGCAAAGACTGCCGAAGACGCTACCACCTTTTTGCGCTCCAGCTTAGGCAGTTTGCCAACGGCATTGGTTAATGTGGATATTAGCCCCAGCCACCAAATGACACGCTGGTTAATGGACCCGCTGACATTGCCTGCAGACTGGATGCTGGGCGAAGAAGTGGAACTGGTGGACGAAGAAAAAGCCACCGTCAAAGTGCGCAACCAAGACCTATTGGGCGACGAACTGACCGTGCATACGCAGGCCGGTAAGTTGGTGAGTAAATTAGCGTTAGTGTGGCGTGAGCAAGTGTCTTTGCTGCTGCAAGATGACCTTGCGGTAAAACGTATTAAATTGCTGTTGGAGGATGACGAGCCTTTGGTGGATGGAGATGACGCAGATGCGAAATTCGCCCACGAGTTCGCCATTAGCTGTAATTGGGTAGTGCCCTTATGTGAGTCCTTACTTGCAGCCTTTGGTGGCTTGGATAAGGCGCTGTTAGGCAGCCAAGAACGTGCCTTTGCTGGCAGTTTGTAAGGTATTAGACTTTCAAAAATATGGCGTGCTGGCCTGATATTTTTGTATGAGTTTTTGACAAATATTTCAAAGTGTAACGATGGCCGCCTTTTTGTTACACGAGCTGGCGAGGGCCCAAAACCCAGCCTAGTCTCGATAATGTGGTGGTTAGGAAAACCTGTTTGATTGCTCCCCAGCAATAAGCAATCGACAGAGGTTCCGGAGCAGAAGCAGGTTGTTCGATAGTCGTTTCTGCTCACCCCACCCGCATTTCCGTATTTTCCTTCCGTTTCTAAACCTCGCTAAGTCAAAGTTCTCCGTTTAACGCATATTGACCCATACCTTTTCTGGCTGCGCATTGCCTATCCGATTACGGTATGATTCTTCATTTTTTATTGATGTTTGCCCAGTTGAGAGGATGCATGTGGCGTTCTGTGTTTGATGTGGCTCGTTGGCCTTTGATGTTCATCCTTGTTTTTTTGCTATTGAGCCTAGGCGACGAAAATGTGCGCCAGTGGTTGAGGTTTGATCGCGAAGCCATCACAGCCGGTCAATGGTGGCGGGTGTTTACCTGTCATTGGGTGCACTTGGGGTGGAACCACACCTTGTTAAATAGCGCAGGCATGCTGCTGGTGGCTTGGCTTTTACCCAAAGGACGCTGGCAGCATTGGTTGTTGTTTTGGCTATTGGCCAGCGTTGTCACCACACTCGGAGTGTGGCTGGATGAGCGCACCAACAGGTACGTGGGCGCATCTGGCGTGTTACATGGCGTGTTGGTCTTGGCTGCTTGGTTCAGTGTTTGGTTGGAGCCTTGGCGGCGTAAGGCCATGCTCGCCATCATCGCGGGTAAACTCATTTGGGAGCAAACCCCTTGGTACAACGACGGCCAGCTCATGGACGTGATTGGTGGCTACGTGGTGGTCGACGCGCACCTTTACGGTGGCTTAGCGGCTTATGCGGTTGTGCTGTTTCTCATAGTAAGGACTCGTCAACGTGGCGTCATCGAATAAACCTACTAACAAACCATCTAACAACAAGGCGTCGGATGCCACCAATCCTTGGCAAACCGTGTCCAGTCGAGACATTTACCGAAACCCTTGGATTAAAATTGTTGAAGATCAGGTCATTAACCCAGCTGGCGGTGAGGGTATATACGGTAAAGTGCACTTTCAAAACCAAGCTGTGGCCATCATCCCAGTAGACGAAAATCACTACACCTATTTGGTGGGTCAATACCGCTATGTACTGAACCAATACAGTTGGGAGTTACCCGAAGGTGGTGCACCCAAGGGTGAAGATCCGCTAGATTGCGCCAAACGGGAACTGCAAGAAGAAACCGGATTGCGCGCCAAAAGCTGGCAACAGCTTCTACACTTACACTTATCCAACTCCGTCACGGACGAAGCAGGCTATGTGTATTTAGCACAGGGATTGGAGCAGGGCGAACAAGACTTGGAAGACACACAAGACATCCAAGTGCGCCACCTACCACTGAGCGAAGCCTTGGCTATGTGTCTCGACGGCCGAATCACCGATGCGCTAACCATCACCAGTTTGATGCGCCTAGCGTTGATGCGACCAGAATGGTTTGATGCAGTCGACACCTCAATTACGCCCGAACAACCTATTTGACGTTCTGCTTTTTTTAAAAGCAGTCGTGCTTAGTCGTGTATGGGCTGTTGTAAACCGACAACGTGAGCGTGTTGGCGAGGCAGCTACGGCAAGGCATAAAATCGGTTTTAAAGCGCAGTGTAGGTTGTGTGTACATGAGCATTTAAAACTTATTTTTAACGTAGTATTTGCAACGCAGGTAGCGCTTGTAAATCGACAACGTGAGCGCGTTGGCGAGGCTGCTAAGGCAAGGCATAAAATAGGTTTTAAAGCGCAGTGTACGTTGTGTGTACATGAGCATTTAAAATTTATTTTTAACGCAGCATTAGCAACGCAGGTAGCGCTCACACAGGCGGGAGAGTGGGAATACGAGCTCGATCCCTACTACTCCAACATCGCCTACTACCAAAGCCTTGACGACTCACCCATTCCCGAACTCGGCGAACGCACCGAACTCGATATCTACCGCGACTTGTTTTTCCGCTCGTATCTGCCGCGATTTTTTCTGCTTGAAGCCAGCATCAACCCCATGCCTTTATTAGGCGTAGTGGTAAAAGACGAAAGTAGCGATCTATACAAAAATATGAACGTCAGCCAAGACCTTAATTTGGTTCAAGCCTTCACGGCAGGTTTCGAAGAGCCTTACGCACTTTCGTTTTTTTTAGGCAACATGGTGCGCTACCAAAGCAAAAAAAGTACACCCGGGTATTTATCCCCATCAGAATCAGGAGAAGACACGAAAAACGGTCTTATTCAAAGCAAGGGGTTTATGGGCTATTTGATTAGCACAGGCCATTTGCATATACGACAAAACCAAATGATTGAAGATCGTTGGTGGGAGTTTGAGTGGAAGATTAAAGGCGATAAAGTAATTGACACACTTGATCTAAGCTGGTCGTTTCGCGGTGGTTTTAAAATTCACGATAATCCGTTAATTACCGACGAGTTTTACGTGGCTCTAAAACGCGAACGCATTCAAGACGACGGCGATGTGTTTTCTTGGGTGCAAAATGGCGGAATCGAATTTAAATATCGTATGGATAAAAACACAGGTCAAAGCATTGGTCAGCAACTGATTATTGATAAAAAAATTCCACTCAAACAAAACGACTGGGTTTTGTCGTTCGGCGTGGGTTTGGTGCGAGATACCAAGTTTAAGTACAAAGGAAAGTTACGGGATGAAGACGATTTCACCGCGTTTGTATTCCGGCCCAGCCTCAGTTTTTAGCGAAAGTCTAAGTCTCTATTAAACGTCTGTTTTAAAATAATTCTACGAAACAAGTATGATTCTTTAGGTGCCAATGTGGTGGGCCACACGTATCGGCGTATATTTGTGGATGCTTATAGTAAAAAAAATAGTAAAAAAATAATAAAAAAGGAATTTACAATGGCACTCAATAAAAAGCTCAAAATTAAACCTAATAAATCCTCCAATCCCACCCAAACAGCTTGTATCAAACCGCCTTTATTAAATCCTTACGATCTTCTACTGACAGGATTTGCCCTACTATTTATTTTGCTGAGCCTGTCATTTACTCCAAAGGTGTTTGCTGTTGACCATCAAATGACCGAAGCAGTCAATCGTGCGGGTATGCAGCGCATGTTGTCGCAACGCATCGCTAAGGCCTATTTTCTGATGGGCTTAGGTGAAAATCATGAATTGGCACAACATCAATTAACCAACGCTGTTGCCCGATACAACGACAACCTAGAATTTTTAACTCGGCTCGAAAGCAAACATCGCTTAATTACATCCTTACCTGACTTGGTCGATATGTGGCATAGCTTTCAATCATTAGTCACACAACCGGTTTCGCAGATTAATGGCAAACTGGTATTGAACAGTAGCGAAGCGTTACTGTTAAAAGCGGAAGAATTGACGTATCAGTACGAAACCATTAGCGGAACGCAAGGTGCCGAAATTGTTAATATTTCTGGTCGTCAAAGGATGTTGTCACAACGTATTAGCAAACTGTATATGGCGTACTGTTGGCAACTGAAAGGGGAGGAAGCCTTAGATGAAATGTTGGAAAGTTTAAGCGAATACGAAGTAGCTTTGTCTTTTTTACGCGGTGCTTCATTAAATACAAAAAGTATAAGTCATAACTTACGCAAGGTGGCAGGCCAGCTAAAATTTGCACAAAAAAGTTTCGATAAACTGAATGAGGGCAGCTACCTGATTCACGTGGTGAACTCCACCACGGATACCATGCTTAAACAAATGGATCAGGTAACTCACCAGTATGTGGATGTGATCAATGAGCGTCCGGCCCTGAGCCAACTATAAAGCAGGTTAAAACAGCTTTAAATTCAGTTCTAATCTAAGCTCAGCGCTAGCGCGCCAACAGTGCGCAGCGCGCTTTTAACGTCTTCACT
>JBFHVZ010000126.1:0-11651 GCA_041589295.1 Pseudomonadales bacterium | reverse complement strand
GTGGCCCACGAATGTATCGTTGACCTACGTCCAATCAAAGCCGAAACCGGTATCACCGAAGTGGACATTGCAAAACGTTTAATGGATTACGGCTTCCACGCGCCGACCCTGAGCTTCCCGGTTGCGGGCACCTTCATGATCGAACCAACCGAATCTGAATCCAAATCAGAACTGGATCGTTTCATCAGCGCCATGGTTGCCATCAAAGCAGAAATCAACGCTGTAAAAACCGGCGAACTGGACGAAGCCTCCAACCCACTCAAACACGCACCGCATACAATGAAAGACATCGCCGGCGAATGGACCCGTCCATACAGCCGTGAACAAGCGGCATTCCCACTGCCAAGTGTTTACGAACACAAATTCTGGCCGTCGGTGAATCGCATTGACGATGTATACGGCGACCGTAATTTGATTTGTAGCTGTCCATCAGTGGAAGAATATCAAGATTAATGAGTACGGCGACCGACTCATATAATCTTGGGATTTGTTCTTATCCTGCGATTGAAGAGTACGAAGACTAACTCTTCGTATTTTAAAGCGTAGGAGCCTGCCATGCAGGCGATATTGTAGGAGCCTTTATGCCCACAGGGTGCACCCTGTGGGCGAAAAACAAAAAAGCAGCCAAATTGGCTGCTTTCTGGCTGCTGACAAAGTCCTCGCCCTAACCGGCGAGGGATTTTTTAAAATATCGCGATGCTAAAAAATCGCCCCCAAACCCAGTCCCAACTCCAATTCGTCTGCATTGACGAACTCGCACCCAAAGACCATCTACTCCGAAAGATCGAATCCTAAATCGACTTCAGCTTTATTCACGACCTCATTAAAGAGTATTACTTGAAGAAGCTAACCGCTCGTGTGGCTCAACCATGTTAGCGACTGCCAGATAACAATCACAAGGTCATATATTTCTTATTTTTACTGCCATAGGAATTTGGCCTAATGGTCCTTTTTTTAATATAGTTACCCTTGTTATTAGCTACCCTTGGAAGAAAAATGAGAAATCTAAAAGTAATTGCTCTATTCTCGATTGTACTTGTCTTAGTTGGCTGCAAAAGCAACAACACCAAGAAAATCAGCCTATACCCTATTGTATCGTTAGGTGGCATTTACAACCTAAAAAGCCACGCTCAAGTGGACTGCGCTCGTAGCCAAAAGATCTATCTAAAATTTGATCAAGTTGTCTATCCAGTTGATAAAACGTATTTCTCTTCTGCCCAGCTAAACCATCACGGCAAACATAAGCTGGCCAGCAGTCAAGCTGTACTAAAATCTCCAAATATTAATCAGCTGGGTTGTAAGAGCAATCCACTAGACGCGCAATATGTATCATTTATGTGGGACCCAACCCTTACAAACCAGTGGAACCAACCATCGATTCGAGTGATGCTCGCTAATGAATCCATCTTCGGTGCGAAGAAAGTAGATAAAATCTTTAAGAAGGGAAAAAGCTGTCAAACTCAAGATGGCTTGGAACGCTGCACCGTAAATGAACAGGTCTATAGCTTTTCTCCGCAACAAATGGACATCACGTATATTCGTGATAAATCAAATCGCGGTATGACCTCTCGCTGCATCTTAGCCAAATACATTAACTGCTCCATCAATAAGAGAATTAAAGATAATATTTACATAAACTTCGTCTATCACAAAGATGACAAAGCAAGTCATCAGTGGGCTTGGAGAGAGTTTTTTAAAGCCGAAAAGATCGTCCTAAACTCATTAAGTATCTAAAGCATTGTCAGCAGTCTGAAGCAGCCTGTTGGCTGCTTTTTTGTTTTATCTCTCCCAAATAGTGAATCGATTATTTTGACAGCACCCCATAGCGAAACAGAGCTGTTCAAAATCTACATTCTCAAATCTATTGGAAATCTCCTGAACAAAATAATCCGAATTTTTAGTTTTGTGAGGAATAATGATACATTCCTCTTTGCCCTCAAAAAACAAAATATAGAACAAGTCTTCTTCAAAAGGCCCTTTATCATTTGTATGAACTTCAACCTTATCCAACTCAGCCCAACACCACTTTACCGTTTCATCGCCAATGCCTAAAAACTACGCTTCAAGAACTCTGAATACATTACTGAGCTCAACGCTTAGCTTGTAGATATGTGAAAAGCTTTGCCAGAGAATGTAGCCGTCCGTATACGCGCAGGGTGATCCTGTGTCCCGTCAACGTATTTTAGGATGGGCACTGGCTATTAAAATGACCAACTATTTAATATAGCCCTTCACATTGATGCTCGCACCGCGAGCTTCTGTTGGATCAACATCATTGACTGTAGAATACCAAAAGCCAAATTTAGAGTGCCTATAGGCGCCGCCAGCCCCCTGCTCCCCGTTTTCCATGACTATACCTGTAGTATCGATATTTGATTCGTGTTGAATCGATATCCAGTAATTACCACTGATCAATTCGGCTTCTGCTGTGAACTTTGCTTTATAAACAGCTCCGTCACCCGCATCATAAAATTTTGATGCTTTTACTGATATTTGTTGAACAAAGACCTCATTTGAAGGCTGACTTTCCCCATTATAAATTCTTAAAACAAAGTCTTCGTTGGTTAACCAAGTTCGCGTTGCTGGATACCAGAAGCTCCACTCGATGTTGGCTAAAACAGTATCACTGTCTAACGGCATATACGTAGCTATTTCTTGGTTAGAATGTGTAACGTCTTCTAAGTCAGGAGTTTTAGAAACTCCTTGAAGGTTCGAGAGGATAGGTTGTTGAGCACCATAAAGCTGCTCTAGTGAAGGCACATCTGTTTCAGTAAATACTATTTCCGAGGGTGAATAGGCGTAGCGAGAGTAACTGATATTCAAACCAGTTAAGCTATTTATTTGAGCTCCAATTTCACCATCAAAACTAGAAAGATCGTGAACATGAATTATTTTATTATCGTCAACACCTATTATCGATGACTGAGGTCGATGAGAGTTGAATAGCACTTTCTCTATTTCAATATTATTAGGATTTAAAACAACCCAGTTGACTGCGCGAGTTGAGTTAAGAACCAATATAATTCTTTTATTTGTTTCAGGTAATGTTATTGGTAATGAAAAATCTAACGAACTTGAATCGAACACTTGCGCATAGACAACTTCGTATTCAGAGCTATCATAAGAATCCCCTATCGGTCCTTCTGCAACGCTAATTGATTCATAGTTATTAAAGCTTACGTTAAACTCAGCAACAAAACGATGGTTATGCCATTCAACCTTGAAGGGATGAACCCCTTTATCCAACACTAGAGGAATCTGCATCACACACTTGCGTTCCATTCTTGCAATGACCTTATCATTCAACGTAAATGTGATATCGGCATAATTAAAATCAAAGCCAGCAAAAATAGTGGAAGTGTCACTTTCGACAACAATTTCGCTTTCCCAAACGCCATATATTTGTTCAGCATCAATATTATTAAAGTCTTTTTCAAAATAATTTAATGCCACCCTTTCGACCATTTCTTCTAAGACAAACTGTCGCTCTATAGAAGGATCCGAACCATTCGTACCTTCGTCATTAGGTACTCCTTCCATATTGTCAACTTCTTCAAAATAGCTGGCTTTAATCGGGCTTAAATAAAACTCTGAGTTTTCGATTCTAGGTGAAATTGCTGGTTCATCACAAACGTCATCAAACTCTATATCCTGAATTGGATAGGTAGCATTATTATCTTCAACTGCTAGGATCGAATCTTCAGCATCGCCACTACTATGGTTACATGCAGTAATGAAAGCCAAAACACTAAAAAGCGCAATTTTAGTAACTAACTCAAGGTGGTTCATTTTATGTGTCACGTGACTTTATTGGGATAAATTGCCGCCATTCTAACTCTAAACCCCGGTGTACTTGATATAACTATCTGTTATAAACAATAGAAGGCTGTAGGACACCCGTTAGCCGAATATGGCTATCGCAACTTCGGCCCATTCTCAATTAATTCGAACTAGCGATGTCTTGCAGTCCCTTTCCAACCTCCCACCCCTCATCCACAAGCCGTTAGAGCTTATGATTGACCTTATCAAATCGGAATTTGGTGATGACCTGGCTATTTGGCAGTTATGCCCGTGGGGATTTCATTAATGATCGCCGTATGGGCGAGGATGGCGTGGTATCTGAGTATCAGTCCCTCTTTATTCGGTAAAGAGTGATATTTTGTTGGCACTGAATGCGCCATTGGTGGCAGCTCGCACCAAGCAATGCGGGCGAAAGCTGAAGAGACCCCAAGAAAAGGCCAGCTTCAGAAGAACTGCAAAAAGCCAAACAAAAACTCCGCGACGCGGGGTTAGAGTAGCACCCTTCTCTCCTCAATTTCATACAAACTCTGCCCCAAGCCCACTAATACAGCGATCTTGAGTACTCTTCTACGATCAAATACTGTATAAATATACAATAAAAACCACTAGCATTTGTAACATGTAACGTTACAGGATACACTTATCTATGATTGCATCGTTCAAGGAAGAATGGCTCGCTGCGTACTACTGGAGTGGAACACCCAGCAGGAACATACCCAGTGATCTTGAAAGCGCTTTAAATCGAAAGCTGACAATTATTCATGCCGCCGCTGAAGAGCGCGATTTAAGGATTCCGCCCGGCAATCGGTTTGAGCACTTAAAAGGAAATCTAAAAGACTGGTGCTCAATTCGCGTGAATAAACAGTACAGATTAATTTTTAAATGGGCCGATGGTGAAGCGACAGAGCTTTACCTTGACCCCCACAACTACTAAACAAACTCTAAAGAGGTGGGCTATGACGACTGAATTTCGCATACCAGAGCATCAGCCAACCAGCGTTGGCACCATGCTTAAAGAAGAGTTTTTGGAGCCAATGAAGATATCCCAAGGCGAGCTTGCGAAAGCCATGGGGGTTAGCCGTAAAACCGTAAACGAACTGTGCGGAAATAAACGCGGCATTACCGCTGAGACAGCTCTGCTTTTATCAAAAGTATTGGGAACATCTGTTGAGTTTTGGATTAACCTGCAAATCATGAATGATCTATGGGCCACTACACATTCAGAAAAAATGCAGGACAAGCTTGAGAAAGCGACGGTTCTTGTTGCTATTGAAGCGGCTTAGATGGAATTGAAAATAACTACTCGATGAGTAATTTTGGCATGGATGACGTCATATTAAATAAGCTCGCTACTGTTAAACGTTGTTTAGCATGCACCCGCGAAGAGTTTACCGATGAGGCATAGTTTCGTCAGAACTTCACCAAGCAAGACTCGGTAATCCTAAACCTTCAACGAGCTTGTAAAGCCTGCATTGATATCTGCAATCACATTATTCGATCTCGTCAGTTAGGTATTCCTCAATCTTCCCGCAATAGCTTTGAGTTAGTCGCTCAAAATAAACTGATCACCGAAGATATTTCGAATCGATTACAAAAAATGGTCGGTCTAAGAAATATTGCCGTGCACGATTATCAAAAGCTTAATTTAGATATTGTGATTGCGGTGATTAAAAACCACCTTGTGGATTTCGAAAAATTTAGTCGCGAGATTAGCTCACTTAAATAGCTCCGAATACAACTATTCAGCGGAGCGTCGCCACTTTTTGATCAACTCTTCTTTTGTTAATTTTTCAGAATCTTCTGAAGGTGTTAAGCCCTCCAACGCCAGACTAGCTCGATAGTTCGCCTTACGTGTGCGTTCAACGAAGGCTTTCTTCTTTGCGAGTAGTGCCTCTTGATCAGATTTATTGGACTTGCTCATTTCGGTGATCTCAAAGCTCAATATCCTGTTACTTTCGCCCCAGCTCTTCATCGGCGGCTACCTTGGCAAGATCCTCTGCCAAACCAATAACACTGAGTACCGTAATATAGTGCCCAGTAGAAACACTAGGGTCACCCTTCTCAATCCTACGAGATGAGTAATTTTGACATAGATGACGTCATATTGAATAAACTCGCTTCTGTTAAACGTTGTTTAGTACGCATCCGCGAAGAATTAGCAGAGGCATTTCTGCCGTTAGGTTAGCTCAGTCATATAAACTGAGCCGTCCGATTTTACTCCACCCCTAACACCACTTGGGCTTCTTCTCCCTGCTGGGGTTTACACAAGGTAACGCGCGTTGCTAATGACGCGCCGTTTTCATCCTTAAACGCTGCCAATGCGGCTTTCACGTTAGTTGCACGCTGAGCAACTAATTTTGTCCAGTCATCTTTTAATGTGGTGACTTCCTGTTCGCTGGCGAACGGGCAAACCGTCAACTCGATGTCTGGCTTTTTCAACATCATGGTGGCGATGTTGTTTAATCGATCTTGATGTTCGGCGGTCAGTTCTGCACTGGCTATATCAAAGGCCAACGCATCTAAACGAATAGCGAACAGGTAGTCGCCAGCATAAGACGCCAATGAAATCAGCGTGGTATAGGGCTGTAAACTTTGCTGCACAAAATACAGCGCACTTTTTTGCAGGGCTAATTTACTTAATTGGGATGTCAGGTCGTTTAGCCCAACGTTGGGGTCGTTCAAGCTGCCCGATAACGGGACCGTTAATCGCACATTGCCATTGCTGTCGCGCAGTAAATCTAACGCTGTGTCCAATGGCATCGAGATTTGCTTACTGATGCGCGCCACTGTTTTTTCATCACTGGGTATAAAACGTGAGTTACGCACAAGTATTTTAACTTCACCCGTAAGCATAGCGTTTTGCATGCCGATGTCGGCAGTTAAATCTAGCATACCCCGTTCGGCGTGATAGCCCATGGCTTGATTTAAATAACCATTAAACGGTACAAGATTTAACTGCTCGGTTTTAAGCAAAAGCTTACCTTGTGGGTAGCTGGCTTGTGTAGACGCTGCTTGCGCTTCATTCTGCATTGCACTAGGCGACCAGCCTAACTCACCAGCAAGCGCGATGCGGTTGTAGTCGTCTAACCCCAACTGTAAGTCAAGGGCAACCGGTTCCACTGCGCCTGTTAGAGGGTTCAAACTCATGTTGCCCAGCATTACCTGATAAAGCGTAATTTTGCCATGGTAAGTGGGATCGACTCCGTTATCACGCAATAAAATTTCATTTAGGCCGGTCAGTGATTGTGTCGAGATATTTAAAATAGTGGTGTCAGGATCGCCGTCAACGGGCAGCGCATAGAATATTTTGTTCGCTTGATAATGTTGAATACTGACACTTTCTAGCGGCGTAAGTGGGTTACTGCCGGTTGTTGATTCATCAGATGCTATTGCAGGCGTAAATTGAATATCAGATATATCAATGGCATCCAACACGACGCGTTGTTCATTTGCTAGCAATTGGCTAAGCCCAATATTTTGAATCTTAAGCGCCAATTGTTCTTGCCATTCAACATCAAGATTTTCAAAACGAATGTCGCCTTGCCATATTGGTTGCGTTGCTAATTCAAAAATTCCACCTTCAATATGAATATTCAGTGGCGCTTTTAGGATGAGAGAGTCTCTTCCCTTTATTTGCAAATGTTCGATTGTCGCCAGTAGCTTTATGCTGATGGGTTTAGGCTCGACTAGCGTATCTTTTTCGGTTTTAGCTGGGGCGGGCCACTGGAAATCTTTAAACGAAAAATGCTCAATGGTGACAGCGCTTTCTATGCTTTCTATGCTTTCTACACTCTGCCTCTGCAAGTTTTCAGCGTCTTCGGTTTGCGCTGTCGCAGGAGCTGAAACAGGAGCAGAGGTAGAGTGCACGCGCCAACGCAGTTTGTCATTTTTTAAAGTTATGTCATCAATTGCAATCGTCCAAGGCATGGTTGGGGTAGTTTCGAGGCTAGTCTCAGATGTTTGCTCAGATGTTTGCTCAGATGTTTGCTCAGATACTTGCTCAAGCGCCTGCTCAGATGTGGGCGCTTGTGATAGCGGTAAAGTTAGACCAGC
This sequence comes from Pseudomonadales bacterium, assembly GCA_041589295.1. Taxonomy (GTDB): domain Bacteria; phylum Pseudomonadota; class Gammaproteobacteria; order Pseudomonadales; family Oceanobacteraceae; genus Bermanella. The sequence continues at coordinate 3,797 of JBFHVZ010000126.1, read as the reverse complement.
GACGACCAGTTCCAACTCGGGCTCTGTGGAGGCTTGTTGTGTTTGATAGGCTACGTCGCCGTCCAAGCCTGCTAATAACACAGACTTAACATGTACCTTTTTCTGCCAAAGGGCCCATGGGTCCAATGTAATTGCCAGCTGTTCAGCCTGAGTCTTAGCCGGTGGATGGGTCAATTGCACGTCGTGCAGCGTCAGCGACAACTTGAGCGGTGCAAACTGCCAGTCGTTCACTGATAATTGATACCCCTCGCCTTGCGCCTGATACCAACGATCCGCCCAGTACAGTCCCAAAGCAGGTGCCAGCATAATCACAACGGATACGATGGCCAGCAGTGACAACAAGCCATAAATGCCGAACTGTAGCGCCCTACGCACCCCACGCTTTGGCGTTGCCTTATATTGATCTTTTTCCGACAGGTTCGAATCCGGTTGTTTTGATGCCATGGTTTAAAGAAAATGTCCGCAATTCAGTTCGCTTTGGCTGGCCATTAAACCTTGACTGTTAGGTAATTGCCAGTGAGCCGTGATAGCATGGCTGAACCTTTTTATCCATGCCAATATCCAGCCTGTTAAGTGACCAATGAACACAGACCATTCGTCAGCCTTAGCCCACCTACCTATACCCGTTCGCAGCCAACTTGATCTGGTGCTTGAGTTAATTCAAAAAGCGTTTGGCGAACAGATTGCCATGACATGGCTCTTTGGCAGTTATGCGCGGGGCGACTTTATTGATGATCGACATATCAATGAGCAGGGCGCGCTTTCAACCTACCAGTCTGATATTGATTTACTTTTAGTGCTAGATGCACCAAGCCAACCAGGCAAAACAAACCAAAATGAGCGCGCTTTAAAAAAACTCGCGGCACGGGTGGAAAATTTGAATCAAGCGCTGCATGACCATCCAGATATTCATCACAGCATTCATTTAATTCACGAAACCCTTGAACGGTTTAATCAAGCGCTTAAGCACAGCGAATATTTCTATTTGGATGTGGTGAACGAAGGCATTGTACTCATCGACCAAGCTAAACAGCGCGTTCAGCCACAGCAAATGCCAGCTCACAAGCGCCGTGAATATGGTATTCGTTATTTCGAAAGTTTATTTGAACAAATATTAGAATTTCAGCAATCGTTTGAGTTTCATTATCAGCGCGGTCACAAGGCACTGGCCATGTTCAATTTACATCAAGTGACCGAAAACCTGTTTAAAGTATTTTTACTGGTTACAACCCACTACAAACCACGCACCCATAAACTTTGGGCACTTAAAGATTCGGCAAAAAATATTGATGAACGCGTAGTTTCTTTTTTCCCACGAACCACTCAAGACGAAAAAGATGAATTTGCATTACTAAACAGTGCTTATGTGGATGCACGCTATTTGCCCGAATACAGCGTCGAAGCACCGCAACTCGACGCCATTGCAGAACGAGTGCAAGCGTTTGAGCACTGGGTTTTTAAAACCTGCTTGACGACACTGGACCAATTTATTCCCGAATCGCCGTACTCACCGCACTACAGGTTGCCCTACCCTTTGCTGGATATGCAAAAAGTTCGAACGCAACTTCTGCCTGAAAATATCATTCACAAGCAGGAGCAACTTCTACGAGAAAAAGAAGCAGACCTAGCCAACGCAAAAGCGGGTGAAGCAAAAGCGTTAGCACAACTGGAAGCATTAAAACAAAAATTACGTGACGCGGGTTTGGACTAGCTAACTGTAGCTACAACTAAGCAAACCACTGCTGCAAAAACTTAATGCAATGAGTCAACGCTGGTGGTACATGATGCCTTGCCGGATACAGTGCATATAAGGTCAGTTTAGGTTTACGGGCCCTTGGCAGAATTTCAATCACTTCGCCACTGGCTAACGCTTCGCGGCACACAAACTCTGGCAGCCAGCCAATCCCTTGCCCCCGTTTAATGGCCTCTAACATAAACAAAGTGCTGTTAACCGTCAGTTTACCCGTAACAGACACGCCGTCATCGTTATCCCCTTGGCTAATGGGCCACTGGTTTTTACCCTGAAAATAACTGTAAACAAAGCAATTATGGGCTTGTAAATCAGCAGGCTTTTTAATGACGGCATGGTTAGCAAGGTAAGCCTCAGAAGCACAAATACGGTATCGAAATTCCGTCAGTGGACGCCCCACGTAGTTAGATTCCAGCGGTCGACTCGTCGCCCTAAAACCAAGGTCAAAGCCCTGCTCAACCAAGTCCACTGGCTCGTCGTTCAAATGGATATCCAACTCAACGTCAGGATAGGCCGCCATAAAGTCAGCAAAACATTTAGAGAGATCCGTCACCCCAAGCGCCATCGGCGCATTAATTTTCAGTTTTCCCTTGGCATGCTGTTGCAAATCTTGGACGAAGGCTTCCGCCTCATCGAGTTGTGCAACTATGCTTCTGGCCCGTTGTAGATAGCCCTGACCTACGTGGGTTAACTGCAGGTTACGGGTAGAACGATGTAACAGTCTTGCGCCCAAACTGTCTTCCAGTTTGGTGATTTCTTTACTGATCATGGACTTAGTAACGCCCATTTGATCGGCCACTAGGGTAAAGCTCCCTACTTCGGCAACACGAATAAACAACTGCATGGCCCTTAAGGTATCCATGGCTTCTCGCACTCCTAATCCTTGTTATATCCCAGCTGAATTCAAGCTACATCCATACTAAATCCGAATTAAATCCAAATTACGCTTTCGCAGCCTTGGTTTCCTATTTGGAAACATATGGTTTTTATTGTAGCCATATATCCTTAAATGAAGAACCCCTAGACTGATTTCATCGCTGAGCTAATACAACGAACCATACAACAAACCATCCAACAAACCATCCAACAAACCGTAAAGCGAATCGGCGTACCCAATCATCAAATGAGAAAACATCATGTATACCTTGTACTACGTCCCTAGCGCCTGCTCTCTTGCTACCCAAGTGGTGTTGCACGAGCTAAATCAGCCAGTCGAGATTATCAACAAGCAGCAGATATCTGACTTCAACGCCATCAACCCAGTGGGCACTGTTCCGGTTTTGGTAAAAGACGGTACAACCTACACCGAAGGTGCTGCGGTAATGCTGCATCTGTTAGAAACACACCCGAATACAATGCTGCCTAAGTCGCCGCAGGAAAAAGACAAAGCCATTCGCAACATCATGTTTGCAAATGCCACCCTGCATCCTGCCTATAGCAAGTTGTTTTTTATTGCCGGTACAACACTAGGAGAACCCGCAAAGCACTCGGCTTACCAAACGGCTGCCGACAACCTTAACCATTTATGGCAAGTGGTTGAGTCGCGCTTGGAACAGCAATCATTTTTAGGGGGTGAACAAGTTTCTGCTGCCGACATTATGCTCAGTGTGTATTCACGCTGGGGTGACAGTTTTCCAGTGGATATCCAGATCGGAGCGCGCACGCAGAAAATGATTGACCACGTTATTAACATGCCAAGTTTTCAGTTGGCATTGGCAAATGAATCAGCCCAAGCCGCAGCTTAACCCTAAGTAAAATTGAGGCCATCAAGATGAACGATCAAACAACAAACCAAACATCTAGCCACACGCAAACTGGCGCTGCCTCCAATGTTAAATTGCATAAAAAGGCAAATGACGTTGGCAAAACGGACTTTGTCGCGGTAATGGAAATTGTGAAAGATTACTTTGATGGTCTCCACTATGGCGATACCCACAAGCTCGCAGAAATTTTCCACCCCGACGCGGTGTTAAAAGCTCCGGGACTGCGAAGAACGCTAACCGAGTGGTTGGCGGCTGTGAGCAACCGTCCTGTACCAGCACAACAG
>JBFHVZ010000125.1:0-11680 GCA_041589295.1 Pseudomonadales bacterium | reverse complement strand
GCACCAACCGCGATGGCTGGCTTAGTGAAACCTACGCCTGCGCCTGTCGAGATCGAAAAAGCGTTGGTAGAGGGAAACTCCACGTTCACACCCAATAAACCGTAGGGAATACCAAGTCCTAGGCCTACTGTTGGTTTAGGTTGCTCATTGGCCAGTACTTCGTGCCCGAATACTAATGTGAATGCCAATACTACGAGTCTTTTCATGCGCTCTCTCCTTAATAGTCCTTATGAGCGGTGGCGCATATTACCCATGGCGTGTAAATCATCAAGTCTATTTTTGTAACACGAGGCTTTTGATGTGTTTTTCGAAAGAATGATATTCGAAGAATTTCGACCGAAGTTTACTCAACTTAAACAGATAGAGGTGGGTTTCTCTTGAGATAATGCTGTTCGCTGAAAATAGCGTATGCGAGGCAGCAGAGACAAGGCAAAAAAATCCCGAAGTACCGCAGTGTATAAGTTATACATGAGGCTCTTCGGGATTTTTTAACGCAGACTAGGTAATTGAAGCTATAAATTAGAAGCGTTATTGAGGCTGCTATAACAAGGCGGAAATACGTTTTGATTTGGGAGCTTATGTTGTATAAGTGACCGAATCAAACCGTATTTCCAACGCCGTTAGAGCAACGCAAATAGCTTCTAAAACCAGTGGCGGGTTCGGTTAGCAAACGCGACCAGCGTCAACATCACCGGCACTTCAACTAATACACCCACCACAGTGGCTAACGCCGCGCCAGAATGCAAACCAAACAAGCTAATGGCCACAGCCACGGCTAACTCAAAAAAGTTACTGGTGCCAATCATACAAGCCGGTGCTGCCACATTATGTGGTAGCTTCATAGCTTTGGCTGCGCCGTAAGCGATAAAGAAAATACCGTAGGTTTGAATCAGTAGCGGAATCGCAATCAGCACAATGGCTGTTGGATTATCTAAAATGGTTTGTGCTTGAAAGCCAAATAGCAAAACAACGGTGGAGATCAAGCCCACAATAGACCAAGGTTTTACTTTTGCCAAAAAGCTATTGAGTTTGGTGTGGTCGTTCTTTTTATCGAGTTTTTTACGCGTCACTATGCCTGCCACTAAAGGCAGTAAGACGTACAACACTACAGACAACAGTAAGGTTTCCCATGGCACTGTGATGTCTGAAATACCCAACAAAAATGCAGCAATGGGTGCGAATGCAAACACCATGATGACATCGTTAATGCTTACTTGGACAAGCGTGTAATTCGCATCGCCTTTAGTCAATTGCGACCATACAAACACCATGGCTGTACAAGGCGCAACACCCAATAGAATCATACCAGCGATATATTCGTTGGCAGTTTGTGGGTCCACCATGTCAGCAAAAAACACGCGGAAAAACAACCAGCCAAGCGCAGCCATGGTGAAGGGTTTGATTAACCAGTTGATGATCAATGTTAGCGCTAATCCTTTTGGTTTTTTGCCAACGTCTTTAATGGAAGAAAAATCCACCTGAACCATCATGGGGTAAACCATTAACCAGATAAGTACCGCAATTAAAATGTTTACGTGAGCGTATTCCCACGTGGCAATGACGGCGAAAACATCGGGAATCACATTGCCCAATAGCACACCGGCGATAATGCCTAGGCCAACCCAGACAGTTAAGTAACGTTCGAAAATACCCATGATTTCTCCGAAAAAATGCAAGATGTTTGTGGGAGGGCGCTCGCGCGCGAAAATTGTATTCGCAAATCGGCTTGAGCCTTTCAGCCCGAACCTCTTGCCCTAGTAACTCAATTAGCCTGAGCGCCTAACTTAACCAGCGCTGCTTTTAACGCGTCGCCTTTGAGGTTTTCTAAATCCAGCGCCAGCATGGCATCCACACGACGTTCAATCTCAGACATACAAGTTAAAAAGGCTTGTTTGATTTCAGCTTCGCTGCCTTGCACCTTGGATGGATCTTCTAAACCCCAGTGCAATTTAATGGATTTACCAAACCACACAGGGCAGCTTTCACCGGCAGCGCTGTCACACACGGTGACGACTACATCTGCACCAAAGTCTTCTAATTCATCCCAGCTTTGGCTTGTTAAGCCTTGAGTTGAAATACCGGCTTCGCTCAGATATTTCAGCGACAACGGATGCACTTCGCCCACTGGCTGACTGCCTGCACTGGCCGCCACCAAACGAGGATCGTTTTTATGATTAGTAATGGCTTCAGACAAAATGCTGCGGCAGCGGTTATGGGTGCAAATAAATAAAATTTTCATTTAACAACAGGCCTCACGAGAAGGGCGATCGTTCATCGCGTTAAGACGGTCACTGCACTCACGAATGTAAGTTTCATTGTGTTGTGCAGCGTTAGAAATGGTATCAAGTACCCAAGTGGGCAGCTCTGGATGCAGGCGGTAATACACCCACTGGCCTGCTTTGCGGTCTTGCAATAAACCGCAACTGCGCAGTTGGGCTAAATGCCGACTGATCTTGGGTTGAATGACATCCAGCGCAACGACCAACTCGCACACGCATAGCTCAGTTTGCTGCGCGAGCAACAGGCATGTCTTTAAGCGTGTGTCATCGCTTAGGCATTTGAATAGTTGCAGTGCTTCCATGGTTGTCGCTTTTCTGTGGCTTTCACCGAATATGGGCTGACTATGTTCATTGCAGCTTGGCAATGCACATGTCGGCACGGTAGTAACATGCGGCGAATCATATATATGTTTTTCCGTATGTCCATTCCTTTTTTGTTACCAAGCCGCCCAGCGCCAGCGGTTGTGAGGGCGGGGCCAAAATGGGATAATCCGCGCAATTTTTAATCGTTTACAAGATTGCTCAGGGTGGACGCCAGTCAAGCCGCATCCACCCCTCGTCATCAAGGTCCCCATGAAGCAAGAACTCTCTCAGCTAATTCAACAAACCATTGATCTACTTAAAGAAGCCGGCAAGCTGCCCGCCGACGCTGCCCCTAAAATCATGGTGGATAACACCAAAGACAAAGCCCACGGCGACTACGCATCTAACATCGCCATGGTCAGTGCCAAGCTAGCCGGTATGAACCCACGCCAGTGGGCAGAAGAAATCGTCAACGCCTTGCCACAAAGCCCAATTTTGACCAAAGCCGAAATCGCAGGCCCAGGTTTCATCAACTTTTTCGTGACCGAAGCGGCGAGCTTCGCCGTAGTTGAAGACATCCTGAACAACACCGACCAGTTTGGTCGCAACAACTCAGGCCAAGGCCAAAAGGTGCAGGTGGAGTTTGTAAGCGCTAACCCAACGGGTCCTCTGCACGTGGGTCACGGTCGTGGTGCTGCGGTGGGCGACTGCATTTGTCGTTTGCTCGAAGCCAACGGCTGGGACGTAACCCGCGAGTTCTACTACAACGATGCGGGCGCGCAGATCAACAATCTCGCCCTGTCTGTACAGGCTCGCTGCAAGGGCTTGGGCCCAGACGATGCGGCATGGCCAGAAGACGGCTACCGTGGCGACTACATTGTCGACCTAGCTAACAGCTTCATGGCGGGTGACACCATCGAATCGGCTGACCAAAACTTCACCGGCACCAAGGACGCTGATGACCTAGAGGCGATTCGTCACTTCGCCGTTGCTTATTTGCGTCGTGAACAAGACTTGGACTTAAAAGCCTTCGAAGTAGACTTCGACGTGTACTTCCTAGAAAGCTCATTGTACGAAGACGGCAAAGTGGAAGCCGCCGTACAAACCCTGATTAAAAACGGTTACACCTACGAAGACGGTGGTGCGCTTTGGTTAAAGACCACCGAATTCGGTGATGATAAAGACCGCGTTATGCGCAAAAAAGACGGTGGCTACACCTACTTTGTACCGGACGTGGCCTACCACTTGGATAAATGGCAGCGTGGTTTTGGTCGCGTGATTAACGAACAAGGTGCTGACCACCATTCCACCATCACTCGTGTGCGTGCAGGTTTGCAGGCGTTGAAAGCCGACATTCCAGCAGGCTTCCCAGACTATGTGCTGCACCAAATGGTTACCGTTATGAAAGGCGGTGAAGAAGTTAAAATTTCAAAACGCGCTGGCAGCTACGTGACCTTGCGTGACCTCATCGACGAAGTAGGTCGTGATGCCACCCGTTACTTCTTAGCGGCCCGTGCGCCTAGCTCGCAACTAACCTTCGACATTGATTTAGCGCGTAGCCAATCCAACGACAACCCGGTTTACTACATTCAATATGCCCACGCGCGTATTTGCAGTATCTTGCGCAAAATGAACGAACAAGGTTTGCAGTGGGATAAAGCCAATGGTCTAAACAAATTAGAACTGCTTAGCGAAGACCAAGAAAAATTGTTGGCCAACGCGCTGGCACGCTTCCCAGAAGTCATCAAAGTGGCTGGCGAAAACAATACGCCGCACCAAGTGGCTAACTACCTGTACGAACTCGCAAGCGAATTCCACGGTTACTACAACAATCACAAAACCATTGTTGACGACGCCGACCTACGCGACGCTCGCGTGACGTTAACGCAAGCAGTACGTCAGGTATTAGCAAATGGTCTTGATTTGTTAGGCATCAGCGCACCCGAAGAAATGATTTCGCCGGAGGCTGAATAACCATGGCCGCCGGAAACGTGCCAAAGTGGGTGTGGATCTTCACACCCGCATTAACCTTCGCCTTTGTTGGTTTTTTGTTTTACTTGTCCACCATTCCGGCGGGTGATGACATAGATAAAATAACCGACGCCCTAGAACAAAAAGCCAAAACCGCATTGCAAACCTCGGCCGATAAAAAAAATGCCGACAAAGCAAGCGCTGAAAAACAAAGCGCGGTAACAGCTCAGCCGAATAACACACCGGCCAAAGTGGAAGAGTACGAATTTTATAAACTGCTCGAAAACAAAAAAGTCGATGTGCCCGAAGTCACCGAATACAAGTCCACTCCTAAAGGCACCGACGCCGAAGGTAATAAAGTAAGTTACCGTTTGCGCGTTGGCAGCTTCTCCAGCCGCGAAGGCGCCGACCGACAAAAAGCCATGCTCACGCTCAATGGCTTTGACACCAAAATCGAAAGCGCCGACGTAAACGGAAAAACCTATTACCGAGTCTTTGTCGGCCCATTTGATAACCGCTCTAAATTAAACAAAGCCCAAGACAGCCTAGTTGCTTTGGATATTCAATCCATGGTGGTAAAAGATTAAACCTTGCGACTGGCTAATGAATGGTGTCTTTTAACTTTTTGCATCTTCTAATTCGGCGTGCCGTCTGGCATTAGGTTAGAAGGTGCTTTTGGATATTTAGCGCATCATTTTAATTGCCTGAATAAACCGTTTTAACTACGATTCCGTCAACTGGACATAGCATATCGCTGGTTGTACTGGTTTTTTAAAAAGGAATTTCATGAAAGCGTTTTATCTTTTACCTATTACGACGGCTCTCTTAACCGCTTCTGTAATGGCAAATCAGCCTCAATCAAGTAGCGAAAACGCTAAATACGTTTATGGTTTCGGATTGGGCAACTTAAATACGGGTGTAGGTTTTGGTGTCGGGCAGGTTTTCGAAAGTTCAATGCTCTACGGTAGCCTAGGCTGTTTTGATTGGAGTTCCAATCGAGGTGGTCCTGTGTGTGGCGTAACAACAAGTTACTTGCAAGCAATGCCATGGGGAAACCCAAATCGACATGCCCTGCACTTGGGCTACGGTTTCATTAAAGAGCGGAAAGGCTTAGGTATTGATGATGAGTATCGTAAGCACGATACTTGGGTCAGTAAACCAACCGTTGGGTATCTTTACTTTTTTGACGGTATTGGTGCTGAAAGCGGACACATCGGTTTAAACATCTCGCCGAGTATGATCTCGCTTGATTGGGGATTTCAATGGGCTGATTAAAAAAGAATAATCGCGCATCTTAAAAACGCCAGCGACCCGAGTCGCTGGCGTTTTTTTTGGTAAGCATGTTATCTCGAGCGCCAGCTGACACTTAGCGAGCGTTTATTGCTCAGGTCTCTTTCTACTCTAAACCAGTTTCTTGGTATGAGCTTTGGCGCATTGCATCTTGCTGTTTTGGATCAAGAGTTCCTATTTATATAATTGATGATAATTGCCATTGAACTGGTTCGCATTTTTCCCTAGCTTCATTGCGCCGCGAGAAAATCAAAAATAAAAAAGCGGTTTCATCTGATCAAAAAATACTCACGCGGTGGTAATGAATTTTGAAACTGCATTTTCTAAAGGAATAAAAAATGAAACTTAAAACATGGGCATTCGTAGCTGCGTCGGCTATAGGAATGAATGCTAGTGCATTGGATTTGAATAGTTATATCGAAAATGAAAATGATCAGTTAGGAATTCCCACTATTATGGGGAAGGATTATTATGCAAATACAAATAGACATGTGTTTAAAAAGAATGGAAATAAATTCGAACAGATGTATGTCTTAGAGGATGGTGCATTCTTGATTGATGAAAACAATGGTTTAGCTCTTGGATATGCTAAAGACGAAAACTATATCTGGGTATCCCGATTCTTTGTTTGTGAAATCGAATACTGTAACGATCAAGCGTATCGGAAAGAAGTACCCATGCACAATATGGGACTGTATGACACCAAACAAACGTCTTTCGCTACCCAAAATATGATTTCACCTAGAGGGATATCTGTAATCAAGAGTAGGGTAGATGCTGAAGAGTTATTTACGGTGAGCGCGATTAATGCTGAAGGTAGTATCTTGGATAGTTTTAAAGTGACGCCAAAAATTTCTTATGGAGCCTTCTCGATAAAGAACTACAGTTTGGTTGCCACTACTGGAATTACAAATGAAGTCGAATTCAAATTTCTTAGTGCCAACTATGGTCAGTACATTACGTCTTTAAAGAAGTGGAATAAGATTTCAAAGCACTTTATTGATCTTCCTATGTACCTATCGGACGGTCGAGAATTGAATTCAAGCTTTCCTAAAGGGCTGGCACCGATAGCGATTAGTAATCCAAAGGCTGGCTTAAGTAATCGTTATACTATCGTCTTGGGAGTGTTAGAGGATAAAGGCGTAGACAATCCCATTATTCGTTCAGTTGTTTGGGGTGACGTGGATATTGTAGACGATCAGGCTGAGTTTATTGAGCCACTTAAATCATCATCACTCCCTAAGGACTATAGTGCGTTAAATCTTTCGATTCAGAACCCCATTTTTCATAAAAGTAATGGTTTCACCTTTAGTGATGTCTATGTGGATTTAAATACAGACTATTCTGCAAGGCCGCTAGAGATTGACTTAGATGGACATAATGCTGGCGGTCGTCGTATTTGGGGATCGTCAGAGGATGGAGATTTGGTTGTGCACTTGGCAGATGAAGGATATAGATACTTTTCACCCTCGAATACATGCCAATAGGATGAGTTGCTTCACTAGGTTTACCCTAGTGAAGTCCCCCCACGATAAATATCTGTTGTCGTTACCATCTAATCTATTATCTGTATTTTTTGACGAAAATTGCCATTATTGCGCGCTGCCCATGGTATAGGCTAAGGTCGTGTTCGTGGGTAGTTTAGGGGGTGAATACACAGGTTTTAGACTCTTGGCCAGTCATGCAGTTGGCAACGGGGGCGCTCTGATGATTCCTACCTCGCCGTGGCAAGGTTTGCCTTGTCTTTCTTTTTTCTCGTCTCCCTGTGGGAGCCAAGCTGGAGAACTGGCTTAATGAAAATGCGTTTACTGGTTAGCGCCTTGGCCGCCGTGATGATGGCATCTGCCGCCACTGCCCAAGAAGAACTGCATATCTATAACTGGTCTGACTATATTGCCGAAGACACCATTGCCAATTTCGAAAAGGCAACGGGTATTAAGGTAACGTACGATGTGTACGACTCTAACGAAATTCTAGAAGCGAAAGTTTTGGCTGGCCGCAGTGGCTACGACATTGCTTTCCCAACCGCTCGTCCATTTGCCGACCGCTTAATCAAAGCCAAATTGTATCAGGCATACGACAAAACCAAGCTGCCAAACTACGGTAACTTGGACAAGGTGATCCTGAAGTCTCTTAGCGACATCGACCCTGAAAACCGCTTCTTAGTACCTTATATGTGGGGTACTACAGGTATCGCGTACAACGTGGACAAAGTAAAAGCCATTTTAGGCAAAGACATGCCTTTGGATACTTGGCGTTTAGTGTTTGATCCTGCGATCACCGCTAAGTTGTCTGCTTGTGGTGTGGCCTTGATGGACGACCCAACCGAAGTGTTCGTCGCAGCACGCACTTATTTGGGTAAGCCGACTGACGATTTCAGTAAAAAAGCCATTGAAGAAGCGGCCGCAGTGGTTGCCGCTGTGCGCAGCAATATTCGTTACTTCCACAACTCTCAAACCATTAACGACATGGCTAATGGCGACATCTGTGTGGCCCATGGCTACTCAGGCGACATGCTGCAAGCACAAGCCCGTGCCGCTGAAGCAGCCAATGGCGTAAAAGTTGAATACGTTGTTCCAAGCGAAGGCGCTGTTGTATGGACGGATGTGGCGGTGATTTTAGGTGATGCACCTAACCCAGACGCTGCGCACAAGTTCGTAAACTACTTGATGCAACCAGAAGTCATTGCACCTATTTCTAACTATGTGGCCTATGCTAACGCTAACGCAGCGGCAACTAAGTTGGTTGACCAAGAGGTGCGCGATAACCCAGGTATTTACCCACCTGCTGCGACTCAAGAAAAGTTGGTGGTACTAAAAACCCCAAGCGACAAAGAAGTTCGCAATATGATCCGTGTTTGGACTCGCGCCAAAACCGGTAAATAAAAGACTTAGCGTCGACTGAGTTCTTAAAAGCGCCTCGCACTGAACAAGTGCGGGGTTTTTTTATTATATAGAAGATGAACTGGAGCGAATAAAACGAGATGGTAGATCCTCGTCCTACAGTGTCTGGTCAAGCTTGGGCCGCACCCGAAGAAGAACCCATTGTCCGCATCGACAAGGTCACGAAAAACTTTGGGTCCACCTATGCGGTGGATGAAATCAGTTTAAATATTCATCGCGGTGAATTTTTTTCGTTGCTGGGTGCTTCCGGCTGTGGAAAGACGACTTTACTGCGCATGTTAGGTGGCTTTGAAACGCCGACGTCGGGCCGTATTTATATCGACGGTCAGGACGTGACGGATGTACCGCCTTATTTACGCCCCATCAATATGATGTTCCAAAGCTATGCACTGTTTCCGCACATGAACGTAGCGCAAAACATTGCCTTTGGTTTGAAGCAAGAACGCATGCCCAGCGCGCAAATTCGTGAGCGCGTACAAGAAATGATGGCCTTGGTGCAAATCGACAAGCTGGCCACACGCAAGCCCCATCAATTGTCTGGCGGCCAACGTCAACGAGTGGCACTGGCTCGTGCATTGGCGAAGCATCCAAAAATTTTATTACTCGACGAGCCTTTAGGTGCGTTGGATAAAAAGCTGCGTGAACGCACCCAGTTTGAACTGGTGAATATTCAAGAACGCTTGGGCATAACCTTTATTGTGGTGACCCATGACCAAGAAGAAGCCATGACCATGTCGTCACGCATTGCGTTAATGCGAGAGGGACGGATAGAGCAAGTGGATAGCCCACGTCGCATGTATGAGTTCCCGTCAACCCGTTATGCGGCGAACTTCATCGGTTCGGTGAATTTGTTTAACGGCCATGTGGTGTCGCACGAAAACGACATGGTGTTGATTCATTCCGAAGAGGCGGGCGGTGAATTACTGGTGCATCACAGCCAACCGCTGAGCACGGGCATGGAAGTCACTGTGGCTCTGCGCCCAGAAAAAATGACCGTACGCGATATCCATGTGCAAGAACCCAATGCACTGCAAGGCGTGATTCAAGAAATTGCTTACCTTGGTGACGTATCCACGTATCACGTGGAATTAGCCAGCGGTAAACGTGTGCAGTTTACCCAGTCCAACGTGTTGGCATTGGCGGAACAACCACTGACGTGGGGCCAAGAAATTGCGTTGACGTGGAGCGCTTACGGCTGCGGGGTGTTAACGCAATGAGCCAGTGGACGCAGCAACTGCAACAATGGTTGCCCGCCGCACTCAGTGCCAACGGTAAACTGAAAAACCCGCTGTCTGGTCGAGGCTTGGTGGTCGCCACGCCTTGGTTCTGGCTTATGTTGTTTTTTGTGGTGCCGTTTCTATTTGTACTGAAAATCAGTTTGTCGGAAGCGCAATTTGCGCAACCACCGTATCAGGATTGGTTTCGGTCGGTAGAAGACGGTCTCGTCACCATTAAACTCAACTTCGGCAACTACATTATGTTGTTCGAAGACGAGTTGTACCGCGAAGCCTTGTGGGGTTCGTTTGAAGTGGCGTTAATCTCCACTTTCTTTTGTATTTTAATCGGCTACCCAATGGCATATGCCATCTCGTTATCGCCTAAGCATTGGCGTATGCCTTTGCTCATGCTGATTATTTTGCCGTTTTGGACGTCGTTCTTAATTCGCGTTTATGCGTGGATTGGTATTTTGAAAAACAACGGCTTGCTCAATCAAATGCTCATGGCTGTGGGCATCATTGATGAACCGCTGACCATTTTGCATACGCCGGTGGCGGTTTATATTGGTGTGGTATACAGCTATTTGCCGTTTTTTGTATTGCCTCTTTATGCCACCTTGGTGCGCTTGGATCACACCTTGTTAGAAGCCGCAGCCGACTTAGGCGCACGCCCATGGAAGCAGTTTTTAAAAATCACATTGCCGCAATCCATTCCCGGCATAGTGGCGGGTTCTATGTTGGTGTTCATTCCGGTAATGGGCGAGTTTGTGATTCCAGACCTTTTAGGCGGCCCTGATACCTTGATGATCGGCAAGCTGATGTGGACCGAGTTTTTCAGTAACAAAGACTGGCCTCTATCTTCGGCGTTGGCCTCGGTACTCTTGTTGGTGTTGATTATTCCGTTCGTGGCCATGCGCCATTACGAACAGAAAGTCGCCGAAGAACAAGAAACCAAATAGGGGAGAGACATCATGTTTAAACACTATCCTCTGTTAACCCTTGCGCTTATTGGCGGTTATGCATTTTTGTATTTGCCGATCTTGAGCTTGATTGTGTACTCGTTTAACGAGAGTCGACTGGTGACCGTTTGGGGCGGCTTTAGCACCAAATGGTATGGCGAGCTGTTTAACAATGGTCCATTGTTAGATGCCGCGTGGTTAAGCATAAAAATCGGCGCACTGAACGCCACATTGGCGGTGGTGCTGGGCACCATGGCCGCGTTGGCGTTGGTACGTTTTCGCGGCAGTCGCGGGCAAAAAAGTTTGGGCGTAATGGTGACGGCACCCTTGGTGATGCCAGAAATCATCATCGGCCTGTCTTTGTTGTTACTGTTCGTGGCCATGGAAGATTTACTGGGCTGGCCCCAAGGGCGAGGGCAAACCACCATCCTGCTGGCCCATGTGACGTTCTCGATGGCGTATGTAACCGTGATTGTACAAAGCCGTTTGACCCACATGGATAAGTCCATCGAAGAAGCCGCTTTGGATTTAGGTGCGCGTCCGGTGAAGGTGTTCTTCACGATCACGCTACCCATGATTGCCCCCGCGCTTATGGCTGGCTGGTTGTTGGCGTTCACCTTGTCTATGGACGATCTAGTTATCGCCAGCTTTGTGTCCGGCCCCGGTTCAACTACCTTGCCCATGGTGGTGTACTCCAGTGTACGTTTGGGTGTGAGCCCACAAATAAACGCATTGGCGACCATCATTATATTGGTGGT
>JBFHVZ010000124.1:0-11759 GCA_041589295.1 Pseudomonadales bacterium | reverse complement strand
GGTATTCAGCCACAAAATGCCTATATCGAACTGATTAAAGATGCCCATGAAGGCCTGCTTGGCATGATGGATATGGTGGCCGCTAGCCAAACAGTGCAGCCGGCCAACGACTTGATCGAACAGCTTAATCAAGGGGCTGTTGTTGAGCATGAAGCGCCTGCGACCAGCACGGAATCTGATGAGCCACCGGCTATTGAATCCCAAGGCGTAGCGTTAGATACCAACGACGAACTGGATCCAGAACTGCAAGGCATCTTCTTAGAAGAAGCCCTTGAGCTGATTGATAGCATTTCCAACAGTTTGGATGAGTGGCGGTTGGACCGCGATAACCTGCTTAAAGTGGCAGAACTGCAACGGGACCTGCACACCTTTAAAGGTGGCGCGCGCATGGCTGAAATGAACGCCATTGGCGATCTTGCTCACGAACTGGAAGACCTATACGAAGGCCTTAATCAAGGCCGACTGCAGGCGAACGACCAGCTATTTGATTTATTGCACGTGTGCCACGATCGTTTAAACGAGATGGTGCACCAAGTGGTTGAAGGCGCCGTGCCTACGCCAGCACCTGAGTTAATCACGGCCATTGAATTATTCCTCACAGGCGAAGCGCTGGACCTGCCTGATGACGGAGAAACCATTGAGGCGGGCGCCGACGCGGTGGGCGTCAATACGATGGGCACCAACTCAGTGGATGCAGCCAATGAAGCGTCAAATGAACCCGAAGTAATTTCTGCTACCGAACAGGCCGCACGCAACTTGCCGGGCATTACCGGCGAAATCGACGAAGAAGTGATTGAGATCTTCCTAGAAGAAGCTGAAGAGCTGATGGAAGATTTAAATGGGGTCATTCAAAACTGGCGCATGGACATCGAAAACGGTGCCCATAACGAACAGTTACAACGTATTTTGCACACGCTAAAAGGCGGTGCTCGCATTGCTGGTTTAGAACACGTCGGCACCCTAGCCCACGATTTAGAGACTGACTTGCAACAACTGCAAGTCAGTGGTCAGTGGCCAAACGACGCGTTCTTTAAGACCGTGGCCAACCAATACGACCAAATGGCCGAAGCCATTGATCGCGTTCAAAATTGGTTTGAACAATCGGCACATCTAACCGATGTCGAAGCAGATAGCAGCTATGGCTCAGACAATGTGGTGACGTTAAATACCACCAAGCAAGATCCATCTGCCATCGACAGCAACGTCGTGCCACTGCGCCGCACCAGCGAAGAGGCAACAGAGCAAACCGGTCTGGTAACGGTGAGCGACAGCGAACCTCAGGTGGTCACCGAGGTCGGCGCCGAGGTAGTCACCGAGGTCGCAACCGGCACCACAGGTGCAAAAGCGAAAGCGCCAGCAAGCGAAGACGCCAAAGGCCGTCGTGCTCAGCAGCCACAAGAAATGATCAAAGTGCCCGCCGAATTGCTCGACGGGTTGGTAAACCTTGCGGGTGAAACCTCCATAACCCGTGGTCGTCTAGAAACCCAGGTGACGGATTTCGGTTTCACCTTGGACGAAATGGACGCCACGCTGGACCGTCTAAAAGACCAGCTGCGCCGTCTGGATATGGAAACCGAAGCCCAAGTGCTGTTCCGTCAGGAACGTCAGGGTCCGAACTACGACGACTTCGATCCATTAGAAATGGACCGCTACAGTCAGCTGCAGCAGCTTTCGCGTTCGCTTGTGGAATCCGCATCGGACTTGGCGGACTTGCGCAGCACCTTGCTGGATAAAACCCGCGACGCCGAAACCCTATTGTTACAGCAGTCACGGGTAAACACCGAACTGCAAGAAGGCTTGATGAAAACGCGCATGGTACCGTTTGCGCGTTTGGTGCCGCGTTTGCGTCGTATCGTGCGTCAAGTGGGCGCCGAGTTGGGCAAGCAAGTTGAATTACGTGTGGCCAACGCCGAAGGCGAAATGGACCGTACGGTATTAGAGCGTTTAGTGACGCCATTGGAACACATGCTGCGTAACGCGGTGGACCACGGTCTAGAAACACCAGATGCACGTTTGGCAGCCGGTAAACCTGAAATGGGGACCATCAGTATCGAATTGTCCCGCGATGGTGGTGATGTGGTGATGCGCTTGGCCGATGACGGTGCAGGTATCAACCTTGCGGCCGTTAAGGCGAAAGCTATCGAACGCGGTTTGATGGAAGCGCAAAGCGAATTGTCCGATCAGGATATCCTGCAATTTATTTTACATGCCGGTTTCAGTACTGCAGCAAAAGTGACTCAGCTTTCTGGTCGCGGTGTCGGTATGGACGTGGTGAACTCCGAAATTAAACAGGTGGGCGGCAGTGTTTCCATTGACTCGGTACAGGGTCAGGGCACTGAGTTCACCATTCGTCTGCCATTCACCGTATCGGTGAACCGTGCTCTGATGGCACGGATTGGCGACGCCTTGTTTGCGATTCCGTTGAACAATATCGAAGGTATCGTGCGCGTGCGCGCCAACACTCTGAACGATTTGTATCAGCAAGATAACCCAACCTACAGCTACGCTGGCCGAGAGTATCACTTAGATTATTTGGGTGGCTTACTGTCCAAAGACCGCTTGCCTAAACTAGACGACGACAGTGCAACACTGCCAGTGGTATTGGTTCGTGGTTCGGTACCTGCCGCATTACAAGTGGACAGTCTCATGGGCTCCCGTGAGATCGTGGTGAAAAACTTGGGCCCACAGTTCAGCACCGTGGTGGGTGTATCCGGCGGTACGATTCTGGGTGACGGTAACGTGGTCATCATTTTGGATCTACCAAGCTTGATGCGTCACGTGAACAGCTTGGAATACAAGCAACACATGGCGCTGGAAGCGCAAGAAGAAGCCCTGCTCGAACAGCAAGTGGTGGCGGCAGACGACAAACCGGTTTCCGTGTTGGTGGTGGACGACTCGGTTACGGTACGTAAGGTAACAACTCGTTTGTTGGAGCGTCACGGTATGGAAGTGCGCACGGCAAAAGACGGTGTCGATGCCATGTCGGTACTGCAAGAATACCACCCAGACATTGTGCTACTGGATATCGAAATGCCACGTATGGACGGCTTTGAGGTGGCAACGCAAATGCGCCATGACAGCCGCCTGAAACACATTCCAATTATCATGATTACCTCGCGTACCGGTGATAAACACAAAGAGCGTGCACTGGCCATCGGCGTAACGGACTACATGGGTAAACCATTCCAAGAAGACATCCTTCTGTCTGGCATTGCCACGCACACAGGTAAGGACGTCCAAGGAAGCACTCAGTGACCACCCAGCAAGGGATCGTATTAGGTGTGGTTGCAGAGGACAGCTTGCAACTACACCGCTTGCGCGGTGCGCTGACCCACCTAGGGTGTGACGTACTGACGCTCAGCCCTCAAGCCTTTTCACTTAAACCCATGGATGCTTACGATGTGAGCGCTTGGTTGGTGGATGTGCGTGAAAATGACCAGTTATTGGACGTGTTTCTCGAGTCCGATATGCCCGTGCTACTGGGGTTTGAAGCTGCCCCAAGTTTACAAAGCGAAGAATACCCACGCTGGGAAAAACGTTTATACGGCAAGCTCAAAGCCATGGTTAAACGCGACTTTGTACAGCCGAACCCAGACCTTACAGCCGTATCGTTACAGGCCTCAGTGGAACCCTTGCCGCTGCCGCCTTCCTTAAGCCAAGGTGCTTTGGGGCAGCAACACGTTTGGGTGCTGGGCAGTTCGTTGGGTGGCCCAGAGGCCGTAAAAGAATTTTTGGACGCGTTGCCACAAGGGTTACCGGTGGCGTTTATCTATGGTCAGCACATTGATCCGCAATTTGTGCCTGTACTGGCCCAAGTGTTAGGGCGACATGCTTACTTTAAGCTGCAAGTGGCCGAAGACGGCATGGCGCTGAACAGCGGCGATGTATTGATTGTACCGGCTGATCAAGAAGTGGATTTTGTGCACGGTAAGGCACGTTTAAGTGGTCGCGACTGGCCCGGACCTTACGGCCCATCGGTCGACCAACTGATGTTGAACGCCGTAGCTGGCTATCCGCAAGCGGGCGTGATCTTATTCAGCGGCATGGGTAACGATGGCGCAGAGGCTGCACAAGTACTAGCGGAAAAAGGCACACTTATTTGGGCTCAGTCGGCTGATTCTTGTGCCAGCGCCGCCATGCCAGACGCCGCACGCGAAACCGGTGCCGTAAGCTTTTCGGGCACACCGCAACAACTGGCCAAGCACTTGGTTGAACACATAGAAGCGCAGCAAGCGCAGGCCATGACAGGCTAACGTCGATAGGTGATTGATTATGCAACCGACATTGAATGCACCTGAACAACAGGACACAACACTCCCTTGTTTGCTTATTCCGTTATTGGGCAGCCGTTTGATTTTGCCGAACGTAACCGTAGCCGAAGTCAGCCCTTATCAAGCGCCGTTGCCAGTTGAGAATGCACCGAGCTGGTTGCACGGTTCGGTGGAGTGGCGCGGGACCCATATTCCCGTCATTGCGTTTGAAGAGTTCTGTGGTGGCAATCTAAGCAGCTTTAGCCAAGATGCTCGCATTGTGGTGATCAACGCGCCCTCTGGCGAAGAAAAAATGCGCTTCTTCGGTTTGATTGCTCAGGGTATTCCTAGTCAGGTTAAGCTTGAAGAAGCCGCCATCAAAGAAAACCCCAACCATCAGTTAGTCGCTGGTCAAGCCATGGGGGTTACAGTAGAAACCGGCCATGGCGTCATTCCGGACTTAGATTTGATTGAAGCCGAACTGCTAAAAGCCAGCTGGTAACCCAATGATTAAAAATCACCCCAAGCATGTTGCAACAGGGTGATGGCGGTGAGCGCAGCGGTTTCGGTGCGCAACACGCGCGGACCGATTAGTTTGGCCGTAAAGTCCTGTTGCACCGCGTGTGCAATTTCTCCCTCACTTAGTCCACCCTCTGGGCCCACCAAAAGCGCAGCGCTTTGTACTTGTTGTGGCTGCCCACTGGTTGCTTTACCTCTAGGGTCCAATACCCAGCGAACATCAGCATGGACTTCTGCTAACCAATCATTGAGCTTCATTGCGGGTTGAATCACTGGCACGCGATCCCGGCCAGATTGCTCACAGGCACTTATGGCGACTTGCTGCCAGTGATCTTGTTTTTTTGCCAAGCGGTCACCGCTGAGTTTTACATCGCAGCGTTCGGTCCATAACGGTGTGATGACGTTCACGCCTAATTCCACGGATTTTTGAATGGTGAAATCCATGCGGTCGCCTTTAGAAATAGCTTGTCCTAAATGCAGCGACAGCGGACTTTCGTTTTGGCTGGGGTGAAAACATTGTAATTCGACGAGCACGTTTTTTTTGCTCACTTGTGAAATCACAGCTTCAAAGTGACCCGCTTGCTGCCCGTTAAAGATTAACAACGGACGGCCTTCGCCCATGCGCAATACTCGCCCCACATGATTTGCCGCCGCATCATCCAAAGTGATGGTGACAGCTTGCGCTAGTGAGTCTGGTAACGGCTGAGGGGTATAAATTCTGGGGATGCGCATGGTGGTCGAAGGTCAAAAGTAAACCGCCGCATCATAACGCAGACGCGGCGTTGGCTTAAGCTAAAACCTTTGCAAGGTTTACTCTGATAAAGGCTTACTCTGATAAAGGTTTACTAGGTTAAAAGTTTACTAGGTTAAAGTTTGATCCGCGCTTGATCGTTCAACTGCCAGTTGTAATCCAAGGTTTCGAATGCTTGATACGGCACCAAACTGGGATCAATGGGGGTGAGATAATGGATAACACCGCCGTGACCGACGAAGTCGGCTTCGAACCATTTAAAAATGTTGGACAAATACAAAACGGATTGATCGCCTTCTTGGCGAATTTGTTTGCCCTTTTGCTGATTCAAAAAGCGTTTAACTTGGTCGGCCATTTGCTGGTTCAAATAGTCAGCGGTGTAAACCTCGGTACGTAAGTCTGGGCAAGACAGACTGGCACACACAATCGCAAAGTGAATGCCGGGTTCATCTAACTTGCGCAGCACATCGTGCTCTATGTAGTCCAATGAGATGGTTTTACCGTTGATCTTGCCTGCGTCTTTTTTCCAGACCGGAAACAAGAAATTCCCCAAATCTTTAATGCTGTCTAGCGGGTAGTTGTCGACCACAAGTTTGAGTGCGAAGTAATTGTAAGCATTGATGTAAAACGCCAAGGTCTGCTTAGTATTCAGCGGACCTGGGTCATAGTCAGCAAGTTGTCCCGCGATGGCGCTAAACGCATCTGAGCTTTGCAGTGCGCGATAGTCCACCAGATTAGCTTCGATGCCATTGATGTTGCCGGGCTGAACATGGCTTTTAAGTAGGCGGTCAAAACTGGACCAGTCAAATTCCACTTGATCGGCTGCCAAGCTAGGGTGAGGGATCAGCAGCACGAAGGCGCTAAACAATAAAACAACAAGACGCATAACAAACTCCTAACACAAGATGGAACGGTGACTCGATTGCTGTTTGGAGTAACACAATGGGCATAGGTTCCCCCATTGGTTTAACGTTAAAACGCCCAACTGACAATGAGCCCTACGCGGCTTGCCATGCGAATGTTTTCCGGAATGTACACCATCGTCTGGGTGTCTGGGTCGCGTTTGCCTTGATTGTCCTTGAACTGATATTGAAAGTCATACACCAAGCCGAGGTTTATGTTCTCGTTAAAGTGATAGACCAAGGAGCTGGTGAGCTCCGCCTGCCAGCCGGTGGTGGAATCAAACACCATGTCAGGGTGACGAGTGTTTTCAATGCGGCTGACCACTGGCAAGCCCACCTGCGACGCTAAGCGAAAACGAAAGCCTTCGACAATCGGCACGACGATGGAACCACCGCCGTGGATGGCCAGCTCAGCAAAGGTTTCTTCCACGACTGTGTCGCCCAAATCCTGCGCGAGGGCAGAATGTGCGGTAAACGAAAACCGTTTAAATGTCCCAAGCGAATAGGTCAGACCGCCATCGAGAGACCACCATAACTGGGGGTGGTAATGGGCCAAAATTTGCGTGGCCGTTTGACTATAGGTGAAGCTGTTGGTTTGCAAACGCTGGGGCTCAAAGCGCGCCGTGCTGTCGGCATTGCCGTCCCCCGTGGTGTCGACAGGGACATCAATGGCGCTGGTTAGCTCCCACTCTTCTTTAGTGCGATTGGGGTACAAGGTAGACGTGGCATTAATGGAAAAAGACCATGCGCGGTTAATAAAGGTGCGACCGCCGGAGAGCAGTACGACGTTTTCTGTGGTGGTGTCGGTTTCGATGGTGCCGCCCAATGCGCTGATACGCTCACGGTAGTTAATGCTCTCGACGCCCACCGCGAAATAGCTAAAGGCCTTGGGTGTGTCGGTGGCGCCTGCAGTGGTGGTCCTAGGGGTTGAAGCCTCAGAGGCTGTGCACAGTTGAGACAATAAGAATATCGGCAAAAAAACCAATAGCGGAACAAAACGTGTAAACCTAGAAAACATCATAACGGGCAAGTACCTCAATAAAAAAACCCGACGAAAGCGACCTATAAATAGAGCCTAGTCGGGTTTTGCTAAGTTGGCAGGTTTGCCCCAGCTTGGCTTGGCCTGCTGGGGCGTTTCTATGGGTCTTACCAGTTATCTAGGTTATATGGAGCGCTGTCATTTACATCGGTACTGAAGTCAGTAGGTGATGCGCTCGGAACGCTACCACTGCCGCTAGTGCCAAAGTCTTCACTTAGAATATCGCTACCCAAAACACCACTGCTATCTAAGTTCTGGATCTTCAAGTCGTCGATGACCATGGCGGAATTCACGCGGAACAGTAAGTGATAATCCGTACCGCTGCGTGCAGCTAGATCGTCTTTGCTGAACATCGACACTTCAGTGTAAGTGGTGCCATCTTCGCTGACATAAACCCGCAGTTTGGTGCCATAGAAGTCAATGCGATAGCGTTTCCATTGACCGTTGAACAGGGTTTCGGTGTTACCGTTATCCCAATCGTCCATCCAGTTATCGATTTTGCCGTTGGTGTCGTTATCGCTGAAGGTGGTTTTGTAGTTCAGGTCAGACCAACCGCTCATACGTACTTTCACCAAGGTGCGTGCCCACCAGTCAGAACTGAACCAGTCTTCAAACACTGCACCGTTATCCCATAGGATAATTTGTGGGCCGTCCCAGCCTAGGTTTTTAGCAGAAAACTCCACACGCACATTACTGGTGCTGTCCAAATCGCGCAGTAGGAAGGTTTCCATTTCCCAGTCGGTGGATGGACCGGCGTATTTGAGTACATCGCCACTGACCAGTGCGCTGGTGCTGGTGGATGTGCCTATGTACCAGCCGTTGTTAGGACGGGTGGTGAAGCTGGTGGCAATAGCGCCAGTGTTCACGTCCAAATCCGCAAGGCTTAGGTCCACACCGAAGGCGTCACGCATGGTGCCGGTGCCGGCTTCGAAGTCCAAGGTATAGGTGGTGTTTGCCTGCATGGGTGTGACGGCATCATCACTTAAACTGGTGCGGTCAACGATCAAGTGCAGGGTTTTATGGAGCCAGACCTTCATGGTGTAGGCTTCGTTGTCGCTGGCGTCTTTTAGAGCCAAGTTGCTTTCAACGGTCTCTTTGTTCATGTGCTTGGTAAAGTCGATACTCACGCTGTACAGGTTGTCCTGATCGGCGTGGATCTCATCCACTTTGGGTGTGCCGCCGCTGTCTTGCGCGGGTTGGGCTGCACCAATCACTTCGATGTCTTGTACTTTAGAGGCCGCGCCTAAGGCAGATGCTGACTCTTTAAGCTCCAAGAATTCGCTTTGCGCCGCACCGTCACGTACCAGTAGCGTGTCGATGGTGCCGGTGACCACTGTGTTAGTGGACTTATCTAAGCCCGAGAAAAACAGCTCGGTGCCGCTCAAACGCCAGTTGTACATTTCGTATCTTGGGTCTGTGTTGGTGGCTGGCATCAACAGGGTTTGTTTTTCCCGTGTGGCCAATTTCACCATTTCAATGATGTCGGCGTCGCCAAAACTAGCGCCACCAAATTCAACATTGACCGAGCGGGTGTAATACAAGAATCCTTTAGCGATTTGGAACGGAGTGCCAGCGAAGAAGATGTCCCACCAGTTGCTGTTGGGGTCTAAATCCAGCTCAACTTTGGGTACACCGTCATAGGGTAATACTTGGTAAACCTTGAGGGTTGGAATCCACTGCCAAGTGCTTGAGTCATCAGGATCGGATTGCTCGCTACGGCCACCTTCAAATACACCGTACACACGGCCATCGTCCGCGAGAATGATGCGACGAGGTGTTGGGTTGCTCCAGTTGCCGTTTTGGTTGTCGCCGAACAGCGAGGTATTCAATGCAGATTTGAAAATGCCGCCGCCGGAAGTTGGACGTGCGAGTTTTACACCGCTTGCACCAGAGCCCCAGTTACCATCACCAAAGATGACGGTATTGCCCGTGTCGACGGTAAAGAACTCAATCCAGCCGGTGCCGTCGGTTAGGTTGATTTTTGAGTTACCTTGCAAGATGTAAAGGGTGCTGGTGTAGTTGCCATTGGTTTGCCAAGACTGATAGGCCAGCTCGCCAGAAGGTAGCACCAAGAAGAAGGTCACGATTTCGTTATCTTGGGTAACGGCATCGACATCCCCAGTGCTCGCGTCCATTTTATAAACCCGAGGGTCCCAACTAACGTGGTCTAGCCAGTACCAGGTGTTTTCTTCGATACAGTTGCCGTTTTCGTCGAAGTTAGAGCACCAGCTGTCCATTTGACGGGTAAAGCTGGTGGCTGCGAAGTACATGTTGCCGTCTTCGTCGAACTGAATGGGTTTTTGATTACCAGACACGGCTTTCTGGTATTCATCATCCATTTTTTGTACGAACAAGCCTTCAGCAACACAGCGGTGGCTGTTGGCTGAAGTATCCACTTCTAGTAAACCGCAATTCAATGCGGCGATGGTGCTGGCATAGTCGTATGTGTTGGTGCCGCTGTGGTCGTCCCAACCGGTGTCTAACGCGATGTACACCTTGCTGCCATCTGGCGAGGCCACGCTGTACATGACTTTCATGGGGACATTGGTATGCAATGCCAGCGATGCGTTACCTTGCGCATCAATGGCTAACAGGTTGCTGACCCCTTGGTTTTCCTCTGTTTCTGTGCCGTCGCTCTCGCGGGTTAAGCTTTTTACCGGATTACCTTGGAAGCCGCGGGCGATGCTGTAACTAAAGAGTTTGCGACCGTCCCGTGAAAACGTGCTGGTATCCGTGCCTTGCACGATGGCATCTTCATTGGCCACCAACGAAACAGCACCACTTAAATTAAAACTAACGGACGGGGTGACGGTATTGCCATTACCGCCGGTGGGATTATCACCAGTGGGGTTACCGCCAGTTGGGCCGCCGTCGTTCACAGGGTCATCACCCCCTGTGCCTTCTACCGAGCAACCACCAAGGGCGAGTAATGCGCTGGTGAGAATGGCCAAGGCCCATTTGGGCTTGGTGTGTTTAGAATCGAGAGTCATATGGGCCATCGCGTTCTCCATATAAGATTGACGAGAATAGGGCGTACCCTCTCTGTTTAGTTGCTCCTGTTAGAAGGTCAAATAGCCGCCATCGGCTGTTTTTGACGGCTTTAGGAAGATCTGGTTATTTAAGCGAATGTTAATCTGTAACTCATTGATTATATTGAATAAATCCCGATCAAAAAGTTGACCGAAACACTAGGTTAAGGGGTTTTACGCTTGGCATTTTTTTGCAACGGTTTGTAAAGAAATAGGCGCTTTTTGTAAGACGCGAATGTGCCTCATTTCACGCGCCATAACTGGGGTTTCGGTTGCTTAGGTGGGGTAAGCGGGTTACCCTTCGCCCCCTATTTTAGGTAAGTGTGTCCATGTCTGATTTTGTTGTTTGCGCGTTTTATACGCCTAATTATCGTGATGATGTTGAGCGACTGGAAATTTCGCTCAAGGCCTTTGGCCATGAGTATCATTTGCAAGAATTTGAGCGTCTGCCAACGTGGGAGCAAAACACCGGCATCAAACCTAAATTCTTGCTGGAATGTCTAGAGCGCTTTGAAGGCAAAGACGTACTGTATTTAGACGCAGATGCCTTTATCCGCCGCCGTATGGACGGCTTTGATGAGTTTGAAGGGGATATTGGTATTCACTTCAACGAAAAGGGCGGTTCACACAGCATTCGTACCGGCACCATTTACCTGCGTAACAACCCTAGAACCCATCAGTTCATGCGGGACTGGATCGAAGCACAAACGCAAAACCTGAAGTATAACGATCAGGACAGCTTCGAAGTCGCTTACAAAAAACGTCAGCAAGATGTGCAGTTCTTTAACTTGCCGGTTGCCTACGTGAAGATTTATGACCGCGACAACGTCAAAGCATACGTTGAACATTTTCAGGCTAGCCGCCGTTCAGACAACGTAAAAGCGTTTTCCAAACAGCGCCGCAAAAAGCAAAAGTATCTGAGTATTTTTGTGCTGACGAACGTGGTGTACTTAATCTTATTGGCATTGTGTAGCCGCTAAGCAGGAATGGCCGAAACGACGATGAAAACGCCTTATCTGTCCATTCTCATGTATCACCAAGTGGGCGAGTTCGAAAACGTCACACGATTGAAAGCGAATTTTTGCCACGTCAAACGCTTCGAGCAGCAGATGCGGTTTTTGCGTCGCTGGCGTTACCACGTGATTTCATTGACCGACGCCATTCGCGGCCTACGCGGTGAAATCAGCCTGCCTAAGCACAGCGTGGTCATCACCTTTGATGATGGCTACGAAAACTTCTATCAGTACGCTTACCCAATTCTCAAAGCAT